>DATHBY010000357.1:0-2170 GCA_035295885.1 Allosphingosinicella sp. | reverse complement strand
AGCCAGTCGCTCGGCGGCACGTCGACGATGCGGGTGACGTTCACCGGCGACGGCGCGGCTCTCGCCGCCGCGCTGCAGGCGCAGGGTTGGAACGTTTCCGGCTCCGGCACCGCCCTGCGTATCTCGCGCTAGGCAGGGGCTGGAGGTGGGCCAGATCGCGCTGCCGCTCGACTGGCCGGTAGCGGACCGCGACGAGGACTTCCTCCTATCCGAAGCGAATGCACCGGCGTTCGAGCATCTCAAGCGCTGGTCGACCTGGCCGGTGATGGCGAGCCTGCTCACCGGGCCGCGCAAGTCCGGGCGAAGCATGCTTGGCCGGATTTTCGTTCGCAAGACCGGTGGAAGGCTGTTCGACGATGCGGAAGACCATGAGGAGGAAGCGATCTTCCACGCCTGGAATCAGGCGCAGGAGACCCGCCGCCCCCTTCTGATCGTCGCCGGCGCGCCGCCGCCGGCCTGGACGGTGAGGCTTCCGGATTTGCGCTCCCGGCTCGCCGCCACGCCCCACATCGCCATCGCCCCTCCCGACGACCGGCTGATCGCGGACCTCATCGTCAAGCTGCTCGGCGACCGCGGCATCTTCGCGCCGCCCGACGTTGCCGAATATCTCGTCCCCCGGATCGAAAGAAGCTACCACGCCGTTCAGATGGTCGTGGATACCCTCGATCAAGCCCTTCTGTCGCACCACCGGCGCATGACCGTGCCGATGGCCAAGCGCGCCCTTGGAGAGGCCGGCATCATCCGCCGCGCACGGACTGCGGGATGATGGACACGCCCTCCTTCTCCGGCATCAAGCGGGACGCCAGTGGCGGCACTCCGCCGCTGCCGCTGCGCGAGCTCTACTTCAACCGCGAGCTTTCCTGGCTCGCCTTCAACCGCCGGGTCCTCGAGGAAGCGACCAACCCCGCCCACCCGCTGCTCGAGCGGCTGCGCTTCCTCTCGATCTCCGGCAACAATCTCGACGAATTCTTCATGGTCCGCGTCGCCGGCCTCAAGGGCCAGCAACTCCTCGGCATCGAGGAAGCCTCGGCGGACGGGCTCACTCCGGGCCAGCAGCTCCAGGCGATCGCCGAGGAAAGCGAGCGGCTCGCCGAGGCGCAGCAGGCGGTGTGGTCGGATCTGCGCCGCCAGCTCTCCGACGTTGGCGTCTGCGTGGTCAGCGCGAGCGAACTCGACGAGGAATGCGGCGCCTGGGTCGATACCCACTTTCGCGAGCAGATCTTCCCAATCCTCACTCCCCAGGCGATCGACCCCGCGCATCCTTTCCCGTTCATTCCCAACAAGGGCTTTTCACTGATCTTCGACCTGAAGCGGCTGTCGGACGGGGAGCCGATCCGCGAACTGCTGATGGTGCCGGGCACCCTGCCGCGCTTCCTGCGTCTGCCGGGCAAGGACGCGCGCTACATCGCGATCGAGTCGCTGATCCGCCGGCACATCGGCACGATCTTCCCGGGATACGAGCATCTCGGCGGCGGCGCCTTCCGGATCATCCGCGACAGCGACATCGAGGTGGAGGAGGAAGCCGAGGACCTCGTCCGCTACTTCCGAAGCGCGATCAAGCGGCGGCGCCGCGGCCGGGTGATCCGCCTCAAGTTCGAGGAAGACATGCCCGAGGAGCTGCAGGCGATGGTGCGCGAGGGCGTCGACGCAAGCGCCGCCTTGGTCTCGGCCTCCGCGGGCTTTCTGGGCATCGCCGACCTCCAGGCGCTGGTCGACGAGGACCGCGCCGACCTCAAGTTCCCGCCTTACGACCCCCGTTTCCCCGAGCGCATCCGCGAGCATGGCGGCGACTGCTTCGCCGCCATCCGCTCCAAGGACATCGTCGTCCACCACCCTTACGAGACGTTCGAAGTGGTGGTGGAATTCCTCAAGCAGGCGGCCGCCGATCCGGATGTCGTCGCGATCAAGCAGACGCTCTACCGCGCGGGCAAGCAGTCGGCGATCATCCGCGCCCTGATCGACGCCGCCGAGGCGGGCAAGTCCGTGACTGCGGTCGTCGAGCTGAAGGCGCGCTTCGACGAGGAGCAGAATCTCCTCTGGGCCAACGCCCTCGAGCGAGCGGGCGTGCAGGTCGTCTACGGCTTCATCGAATGGAAGACCCACGCCAAGGTGTCGATGATCGTCCGGCGCGAAGGCGGGGCCTTTCGCACCTATCTGCATTTCGGGACCG
>DATHBY010000356.1:0-2376 GCA_035295885.1 Allosphingosinicella sp. | reverse complement strand
GGTGGATGCCGGATCAAGTCCGGCATGACGAATGCCTCGCTTCCATCACAATAGGACAAACTCTAGGGCGCCTCGCCGATTTTTTGCTTGAGGCTTCCCCAGTCCAGTCCGTAGCGCTGCAGATATTTGCGCAGCCGGTCCGCGTCGTTGGCCGACGCGCGCCGCGAGCGCGACGCGCTGAAGAGGGCGCGGCCGGCTTCGGACAGCGAACGGCTTCGGCGGCAGATCCGGATCACCTCGGCGAGCTGGACCCGGTCGAACGGATCGATCTCGCCCAGCCTGTCCGGATCGACAAACTGGTCAAGAGCGTCCGGCGCGGTCGTGCCGTTCGACCAGAAGCGCTTCAGCCGCGCCTTTTCGGCCTCCACCGTCGCCAGATCGATCCGGCCCGACGGAGCGAAGGTCGCCATCCGGGTCACGCTTGCGGCGAGGTCGCGGAAATTGCCCGTCCACAGCGCGTCGGGAGCGGTGGCGAAGGCAAGGAAGGCCCGCCGCGCCTCCTTGTTGAAGCTCACCCTATTGCCCTCGCGCTCGGCGAAGCGGTCGAGCTCGTAGTCGAGGTTCGGCTCGATGTCCTCGAGCCGGTCGCGAAGCGCCGGAAGCTCGAACGTCCAAAGGTTCAGCCGGGCGAACAGGTCGTCGCGGAAGCGGCCGGCGGCGACGGCGGTGCCGAGGTCGCAATTGGTGCCGGCGATGAGCTGGAAATCGGACGAAGCCTCGCGGTCCGCCCCGACCGGCAGGAAGCGCTTCTCTTCGATCGCCCGAAGGATCATCGCCTGCTCGTCGAGGCCAAGCTCGCCGATCTCGTCGAGGAAGAGGACGCCCTTGTCGGCGGTTCGAAGCAGGCCCGAGCGATCGGCTCCGGCGCCCGTATAAGCCCCCTTCTTGTGGCCGAAGAGCGCCGACATCGCGCTGTCACCCTTCAGGGTCGCGCAATTGACCTCGACGAACCCGCCCGACACCTGGTGCTTGAGGCGCTTGAGATCGAAGATCCGCCGCGCCAGCTGCGACTTGCCGGCGCCGGTCGGGCCCATCAGCAGGAAAGGCGCGCGCGAGCGCAGTGCGACCTGCTCGATCTCGTCGATCATCCGGTTGAAGGCCGGGTTGCGGGTCTCGATCCCGGATTTGAGGAAGGAGGTCCCTTCCGCGGCCGCGGCGGCGAAGCGGGTGGCGATGCTGTCGTAGCGCGACAGATCGAGGTCGATCACGCTCCATTCCCCCGCCGGGCCGCCGGTCGCCGCCCCGCGCGGGGGATGGGTCTGGAGCAGCCGCGCGGGCAGGTAGCGCGCCTCGGTCAGAAGGAACAGGCAGATCTGGGCGACGTGGGTGCCGGTGGTGATGTGGACGAGATAATCCTCGGCCTCCGGATCGAACCTGTAGGCTCGGGCGAAGTCGAGCAGCTTGCCGTAGACCTCCTCGAAATCCCAGGCATTGGCGAAGTCGAGCAGGTGCGGCCGAACCTGGGTCTCCGGCGACACCCCGGCGATATCGGAGGCGACGTAACGCGCCAGCCCCTGGTGGATCCCGCCGTGGATCAGCTCGAAGCGGTCGACCCTGAGATCCTCGTGCATGCACAGGCCGACGCTCGGCCGCCACTTGTTCCAGCGCGACGGGCCCATCTTGCTTGCATCCAGGGTGGAGCCGACGAAGCCGAGAACGACAGTAGGTCTCATCCTTATATGATGGGATAAACTCTTATTCGTGTCGATAGCAAATCGCCGAATGCCTGGAGGCCGCCTTTTCAGCCTTCGTAGAAAAAGCCGTCATTTACCAGAGACATAGAAGTTTTCTCCAGGGCCTCGTCCGGTTTGGCACGCCGTCTGCAACTGTGTCTGCGCCGGGCGACGTCGAACCGCCCGGCAAAGCGGCGGAAGAAGGGGCGGCCGGAATGGGCCGGCCGCCCCGGATGCCGAAGATTGTGGTGAGTACCGGTGAGCGCCCGGGCGCGGCCTGGCCTCCAAAGCCAAAGCCCGCTGGTTCGAATCGAGCCACCGGTGCCATCGAGGCGAGCTTTGAAGGAAGGAAGATGCAATGGCCAACAAAGGCCTTTTTGCTTCCGCGGTGGCAAGGCTTCTCGCCCCGCCCGCGGACGCTCTGAACCGGGAGCTGTCGCCGGCTTATGCGTACGGGCCGGAGCACAGGCTCGCCCAGCTCGCCGCGACGGGAACCCTCCAGGACAATTTCTATGCCGCGGCGGAAACGCAGCTGGCGGACGTTCTGGAAGCCGCGAAGGCGGTCGATCCGCTCTTCGCCGCCAGGGCGGCGGTCTTTGCCCGCGCCCGAGGCGCGATGAAGGACATGCCGGCCTTGCTGACGGCTTACCTGACGCTGGCGGACCCCGACCTCGCGGTCCGGGTCTTCCCGCGGGTGATCGAT
>DATHBY010000355.1:0-5043 GCA_035295885.1 Allosphingosinicella sp. | reverse complement strand
GTCCAGACTTTGTCGTGGCGAAGCAGAATCGTCACCCCGGACTTGATCCGGGGTACACCTTTTTCTCAATCCCGGTGGAGGAAGAAGGTGGATGCCGGATTAAGTCCGGCCTGACCAACGCCTCGCTTCCATCACAATAGGACAAACTCTAGCCCGCGACGGTGACGTCGACCTTGTCGACCCACTCCGGAAAGAAGACCGGCTCGCGGTTGGACCAGCCCGGGGCGGTCGCCGCGGCTTCGCTGATCGACTGGAGCAGGGCCCGGCGCTTCTCCGGATGGAGATGCGGCAGAGCGGCGGCGGCGCAGAAGGCGCCGGGCAGCCACGGCCGCACCGAGGCTCCGATCAGCCGCTCGTAGAGGAAGCGGTAGGAAGCGAAATCGGGAAGGCGGTCCTGGCCGAGGTCGAACGCCGTCATGGTGACCAGAGGCCCCATCACCGGCTCCATCTCGTCGAGGCCGCTGTCGTCGGGAACGTTGGCGCGGACGTGGTCGAGGCGCCGGTACATGCGCTCCTGGGCCCGGATCGAGGCGGCCTCGCCGACGTCGCGCGACCAGCGCCGAAGCGCGTCGCGGCGGCCGAGACCGACATCGAGCGACCTGCGGATGTAACGCTGGGTCGCCGCGGCAAAGCCCGCGAATTCCTTCATCTCCACCAGCGTCAGGGCTCCGTCGGCCGGCTTCGTATTCGTCGCCATGATCCCACTCCCACTCTTACACCCAGCAGGATCATGCGATGCAAACGGTTACCAACCGCTTAACCAAGACCCCGCTCCCCGTTCAGAAATGAATCACCTTTCGGGATGAGCGGCAATGGGAAAAGTTCGCACAGGGAATAGGGTTGCCGCACTGTAACCCGGGCGCCACAGGGGCTTTAGAGGAAGTGCTTGGAAAACAGCCACTTCGCGGAGCCGAAACGAGTTTTCCACAGCTTTCTCGAGTTTCCGTCATTCCCGCGAACGCGGGAATCCACCCCGGCGCCTCCACTGCATCGCCGCTTACGCGGGGATGACGCAGGATAGATTTCCTCGCTGAAATTATCGACCAACGCCCTCCCCGCATCTGCGAACGGCACATTGGGCTCGGCATAAACCAGCAAGAGCGGGTAAGAAGGCCGCGGATGGAGAGCTTCACCGACTATCGCGCGCATCGGCGCCTGCCCGACCTGCCGCTCGCCGCCGCGTCGATCGTCGGCTTCTGGCTGTTCTACTTCGCGACCATCGTCATCCGCACCTGGCTGATCGACGAGAGCCTCGCCTGGCTCGGCTCGCGGGCGCTGGGCTGCCTGATCGGAATCGTCCTCACCTTCCTCGTCTATCTCGTGCTGAGCCGAGCCGCGCGCGAGAGCGTCAGGATCCAGATCGTCGCCGCCGCGATCGCCTGCGTTCCGGCGGCGGCGATCTTCTCGACATTCAACCTCGCCTTCGCGGTCCATCAGCCGCTGGTCGAGCGTACCGTCGTCGACCAGCGCCCCGACGGCACGACAGTCGTGCGGACCACCCGCGGCGCCGCGGTCATTATCGGCAAGGGCGGCAAGCCGGTGGTCCTTCCCGCCCCGCCCGAGGGCCAGCAGCAACGCCAGCGCCAGCTCATGCTGCGCCTCATCGCGGACGGCCTGGTCACCTGGTATTTCTTCTTCGCCGCCTGGGCGAGCTTCTACATCGCGATCAGCTCGGCGACCCGGCTTCGCGCCGCCGAACGCCGAGCGGCCGGCGCCGAGCGCGAGGCCCAGGAGGCGCAGCTGCGCGCCCTGCGCTATCAGGTCAACCCGCACTTCCTGTTCAACACCCTGAACTCCCTGTCCTCGCTGGTCATGGCCCGGCGCGAGGAGGAGGCTGAGGCGATGATCGTCAACCTGTCCGCTTTCTTCCGCTCGAGCCTCGCTCTCGATCCGAGCGAGGACATCACCCTCGCCCGCGAGATCGAGTTCCAGCAGCTCTATCTCGACATCGAGAAATCGCGCTTCCCCAGGCGCCTCGACGTGCGCATCGACGTTCCCGCCGACCTGCGCGGCGCCCGGGTGCCGCCGCTGATCCTCCAGCCCCTGGTCGAGAATGCGATCAAGCACGGAGTCGCCCGGACGGCCGAGCCGGTGCGGCTGACCATCGCCGCCCGCGAGGAGGACAGCCGGCTCATCCTCACGGTCGAGAACGACCGCGGCCCGGCGGAGCCGAGGAAGAGCGAACACGATACCGGCGTGGGCCTCGTCAACGTCTGCGAACGGCTCGCCGCCCGCTTCGGCCGCGAGGCCGAGTGCGAGCACGGCCCGCTGCCCGGCGGGGGCTGGCGAGTCACCCTCTCGATGCCAGTCCTGAGCGAGGCCGAAGACCGGATGGAGAATCGATGACCGAGGCGATCCGATTCCTGATCGTCGACGACGAGCCCCTGGCCGTCGAGCGGCTCCAGCTCCTGCTCGCCCGGATGGAAGGGGTGACGCTCGCCGGCACCGCCTCGGAAGGCGCCGCCGCCTTGCGCCTGGTCGAAGCGGTGGAGCCCGACGCGGTGCTGCTCGACATCGCCATGCCGGGAATGGACGGGATCGACGTCGCCCGCGCCCTCGCCCGGGTGCCGAAGCCGCCGGTGGTCATCTTCGTCACGGCTTTCGACATGTTCGCGGTGGCCGCCTTCGACGTCGAGGCGGTCGATTATGTGATGAAGCCGGTCTCGGCCGAGCGCCTCGCCCGCGCCGTCGGGCGGGCCCGCGAGCGGCTCGGCACCCGCGGCGACGAATCGGGCCCCGGCGACGGCGGCGGCTCGCCTTATGTGGAGGAATTCTGGGTGTCGGAATCGCGGGGCCTGGTCAGGCTCTCCGCCGCGGATGTCGACCGGGTCAGCGCCGAGCGCGATTACATGCGGCTCCACGTCGGCAAGAGGAGCTGGCTGATCAACCACACGATCGGCAAGCTGGAGGAGGAGCTCGATCCGGCCCGGTTCGTCCGGCTTCACCGAAGCGCGATCGTCCGGCGCGATTTCGTCACCGGGCTGAGGCGCGACGAGGGCGGCCGCTGGTGGGCGCGGCTTGCCGACGGCGGCGAGCAGAAGGTCGGGCGCCTGTACCTCGCCAATGCAAAAGGGCTCGCCGGGCGCCGCTAAAGGGGCAGCGGAGACCGGCGAGCCAGGGCGCAGAAAGGATGGGTCAGCGCGTGCGCAGGGCGAGGCGGAACGGCGCGCCTTGCTTCGCGGCGGCGAGCTGGACGTCGTTGCGGGCATTGGCCACGGCCGACTTCTCGCAGGCGACCGCGCGGGCCCTCAGCCTTGCCGGCTGGATAAGATCGGAGCCGCACAGGTCCCGCGCCGCGTTGCGGATGCGCCGCTCGATCTGGTCGGAATCGGCGGGGTCCGCCGGATTGAGTCCGGCGAGGCTGATGGTGACGGAATCTTCGGCGGGAGCGGCGTGGGCCGGCGAGGCGACCGCGACGGTGCCGGCGGTGAGCGCGGCGGCGGCGACGGCGGAAAGGATTCGGTACATGGTCTTCGTCCTGTCTTCGAAAAGGGGGTGCGCCGCGGGGCCCCCTTTCCCGGGGATGAGACGGGTTGGGAACCCCGCGTCGCTGGATTGGAACTATCCCCGGCAGGACCGGGGCGCACCGCCGCTTCGACACGGTGCCGCAACGGTTCTGCGAAACGCCCGCGCAACCGACGAAACGCGTCCTCCCATCGACCAACTACAGGAGGGGCGGAGAAGAATCGGGCCTCGCCTCGTTGTCAGCGGCACGAAAAGGAGAGATTCGATGCGCAGCAACAGCGGCGGCGGCAAAAGCAGCAACAACCGGGGCAACCCCACCCTCGAAGAGCATGAGCGCGGCAACGGCCGCTCCGGAGCCGCTATCCACGGCTCTAAAAAGGCCGGCACCTCGGCCGACCGCATCGACGCCAGGGACAAGCAGTCGAGCTAGACTTTGTCCTGCCGAAGCAGAATCGTCACCCCGGACTTGATCCGGGATCCACCTTTTTCTCAATCCCGGTGGAGGAAGAAGGTGGATGCCGGATCGAGTCCGGCATGACGAATGCCTCGCTTCCATCACAACAGGACAAACTCTAGCAACCCGTCATGCCGGACTTGATCCGGCATCCCGAACACGGAGCCGCCGGGGAATCCTCAGGCGGCTGTGCTCACGGATTTAGGCTTTCGCCGGAATGACGGACATGCCCAGGGAGTCCCCCTGCCCCACGGGCGCTGCCGGGGAGGCAATCAGGGCCCGACGTCCGCGACGTGGGTCTTGACCCGCGGCCGCACCTGGCCGCCGAGGCCGAGAGCGGCCGCGACCTTGTCGTCCCAGGCATAGGGATCGGTGCGGAAGACGACCCGGCCGCCGTCCACATAGGCGCTGTGGTAGAGCAGACGTACCGGGATCTTGTTGGACAGGTTGACCGGAGTCTCCTTCCCGGTCGCCAGCGCCTTGTCGAACTCGTCGAGCTTGCCGTCGTCCTGCGCGAGCAGACGCGCGAACTCGACCGCATTCTCGACCCGCGAGCAGCCGTGGCTGGCGTGGCGCTGGGTCGATGCGAACAGGGCCTTGGCCGGAGTGTCGTGAAGGTAGATCGCCTCGTCATTCTGCATGTCGAACTTGACCAGCCCAAGCGCCGATTTCGGCCCCGGCTCCTGCACCAGCCGGCCGTTCTTCATGACGATATTCTCTCGAGCCATATAGGCCGCCCCCTTGGGCAATATCTCTTCCTCGGCGATGGAATCGGGAACCGTCCAGGGCGGGTTGGCGACGAGCCGGAAGATCGGAGAGCCGAGCTCGGGCGTCTCCCAGTCGGGCTGGCCGACGACGACCCGCCGGCGGTCCTTTTCGGTACCGTCCTTCCAGTAATGGAGCTCGGCCGCCGCCGTATTGACGTCGATCCGGGTCGGCGGCGGCGCCCGGTCGAGCCAGCGCCTGCGCTCGAGGTTGACCGCGAGGATCCGCGCGCGATCCTTGGCGCCGGTGTTCAGAGCCTCGAGCGTGGAATTGCCGATCACTCCGTCCGCCTCGATTCCGTAATCGGCCTGCACCTTCTTCACCGCGGCGACCATGTCGGGCGTGTAGACGTCGCCGGC
>DATHBY010000354.1:0-2062 GCA_035295885.1 Allosphingosinicella sp. | reverse complement strand
CGGCATGCCGCTAAGGGCCCGTCGTCCGCTCACGGCGTCAGCCGGTTCGGACAGAGCTGAACATTGCGTTTGTTTCCGCGCGATATGGCCGGCGGCCTTCGGGTCGGCCGGCCTTCGCGCTTGAACAGCCAAAGTAACCGCCGGGTCTTCCGGCACTTCAAAGGTGAAGGGCTTCATGCCGACGATCAACCAGCTGATCCGCAAGGGTCGCGAGCCGCAGAAGGCGAAATCCAAGGTCCCGGCCATGGAGCAGAACCCGCAGAAGCGCGGAGTGTGCACCCGGGTCTACACGACCACTCCGAAGAAGCCGAACTCGGCGCTGCGCAAGGTCGCCAAGGTCCGTCTCACCAACCAGCGCGAAGTGATCAGCTACATCCCCGGCGAGGGCCACAACCTCCAGGAGCACAGCGTGGTCCTGATCCGCGGCGGGCGAGTGAGGGATCTTCCCGGAGTCCGCTACCACGTCCTGCGCGGCGTTCTCGACACCCAGGGTGTCAAGGACCGCCGCCAGTCCCGTTCCAAATACGGCGCCAAGCGTCCGAAGTAAGCCCCGGCCACGTGCCGGATCAGGCTGAAGAGAAGGAAACCAGATATGTCCCGTCGTCGTCGTCCCGAGAAGCGTGAAATTCTCCCCGATCCGAAGTTCGGGGACATCGTGCTCAGCAAGTTCATGAACTCCGTCATGCTCGACGGCAAGAAGTCGGTCGCCGAAGGCATCGTCTACGGCGCCTTCGACACGATCGAGGCCCGCGCCAAGCGCGACCCGATCGGCGTGTTCCATGACGCTCTCAACAACGTGAAGCCGGGCATCGAGGTCCGCAGCCGCCGGGTCGGCGGCGCCACCTACCAGGTGCCGGTCGAGGTCCGCCCCGAGCGCGCCCAGGCCCTGGCGATACGCTGGCTGATCGGAGCGGCGCGCAGCAGGTCCGAGAACACCATGGCCGGCCGACTGTCGGGCGAGCTCATGGACGCCGCCAACAATCGCGGCAACGCGGTCAAGAAGCGCGAGGACACGCACCGCATGGCGGAAGCCAACCGCGCCTTCTCGCATTACCGCTGGTAGGAATTATACAGGGGCGGGATGCGTTGGGCGTCCTTTCCCGATCACATATCCCCGCTCATCCTGAGTAGGGACTGAGCCTGGCGAAGGCCCGTATCGAAGGACGTCCTCCGATACGCCGTTTCGACAAGCTCAACGGCTACTCAGGATGAGCGGGGGTCGCTAGACCGCCGGGCGACCGGCATTGGAGTTTAAGAACGTGGCCCGCAGTCATCCGCTCGAGCGCTATCGCAACATCGGCATCATGGCGCATATCGACGCCGGCAAGACGACGACGACCGAGCGCATCCTCTACTACACCGGCAAGTCCTACAAGATCGGCGAGGTCCACGAGGGCACCGCCACGATGGACTGGATGGAGCAGGAGCAGGAGCGCGGGATCACGATCACGTCGGCTGCGACCACCTGCTTCTGGAAGGCCGCCGAGGGCGAGGGGCCCGAGCACCGCATCAACATCATCGACACTCCCGGCCACGTCGACTTCACCATCGAGGTCGAGCGCTCGCTGCGCGTCCTCGACGGCGCCGTCGCCTGCTTCGACGGAGTGGCCGGAGTCGAGCCGCAGTCGGAGACCGTCTGGCGCCAGGCCGAGAAGTACAAGGTGCCGCGCATGTGCTTCGTCAACAAGCTCGACCGCACCGGCGCCAATTTCGACATGTGCGTCGGGATGATCAAGGATCGCCTCGGCGCCCGCCCGGCCGTGCTCTATCTCCCGATCGGGATCGAGAGCGGCTTCAAGGGCCTCGTCGACCTGGTCGAGAACCGCGCCATCATCTGGCTCGAGGAGAGCCTCGGCGCCAAGTTCGAATATCAGCCGATCCCGGACGACCTCAGGGACGCCTCCGAAGCCGCTCGCATGGAGCTGATCGAGATGGCTGTCGAGCAGGACGACGAGGTCATGGAGGCCTATCTCGGCGGCGAGGAGCCCGATACGGCCACGCTGAAGAAGCTGATCCGCAAGGGCACCCTCAACTTCTCGTTCGTGCCGGTGCTTTGCGGCTC
>DATHBY010000353.1:0-6300 GCA_035295885.1 Allosphingosinicella sp. | reverse complement strand
GGCGAAGGGTCGGAGCGATTAAAGACGACTTCGGCGCCGAGGTCGCGCAGGGGGATAGCGACGAGATCGGGCCGCGGCTTTCACCCGCTGCTGCGCGAGGCTCCTCGTCCGGCCCTCCGACGCTGCCCTTGCCCCGAGCGCCACGCCTGCTATATCCCCGCGCGACCGGCGGCCCGCGGGCGTGGCGGAACTGGTAGACGCGCTGGATTTAGGTTCCAGTATCGCAAGATGTGGGGGTTCGAGTCCCTTCGCCCGCACCAGGTTCCGCTGGACCGACCGTCCGCCGCCACTTCCTCAAGACGAGAGTTCAAGACCAACGCCATGCAGACTGTCGAGACGTTGAACGAGGGTTTGAAGCGCGGCTTCCGCATCACCATTCCCGCCGGGGAGATCGATGCGCGGATCGACGCCGAGCTGAAGTCGATCGCCCCCCAGGTGCGCATGCCCGGCTTCCGCCCCGGCAAGGTCCCCGCCAACCTCGTGCGCAAGATGCACGGCGCCGCGATCGAGCAGGACGCGCTCAACAGCGCCGTTCAGGAGGGCGTCCAGAAGCTGATCGCCGAGCAGAAGCTGCGCCCGGCGATGAGCCCTCAGGTCGAGCTCGAGGAGGGCGGCCCGGGCCAGGACGCCGTGATCAAGGTCGAGATCGAGACCCTGCCGGAGGTGCCGGCGCCCAGGATCGACGATTTGAAGCTCGAGCGGCTGATCGTCGAGCCGACCGACGAAGAGATAGACGCCGCGATCGCCCGGCTGGCGGAGGGGCAGAAGAGCTTCGATCCGGCACCAGCCGGAGAGGCTGCGAGGGCCGGCGACCTCGTCGTCATCGACTATGAAGGAAGCGTCGGCGGCGAGCCGTTCGAAGGCGGCAAGGGCGATTCGATGCGGGTCGAGCTCGGCTCGGGGCGGCTCATCCCGGGCTTCGAGGAGCAGCTGGTCGGCGCCAGGGCCAATGAGCAGCGCACGGTCAAGGTCACCTTCCCCGAGGAATATCCGGTTGCCTATCTGAAAGGGCGCGAGGCGGTGTTCGAAGTCACCGTCGGCGAGGTCCAGAAGCCGCGCGAGACCAAGCCGGACGACTCCTTCGCCCAGTCGATGGGCCTCGAGGGGATCGACCAGCTGCGCGAGCTGATGAAAGGCCAGGTCGAGCAGGAGCTGGGCGGCCTGACCCGGACCCATATGAAGCGCAGGCTGCTCGACCAGCTCGCCGAGGCGCACGATTTCGAGGTTCCGCCGTCGATGGTCGAGGCCGAGTTCAACCAGATCTGGGAGCAGCTCGAGCAGGAGGCCGCCCAGGAGGAGGACAGCGCTGCCGCCCGGGCCGAGATGGAGGCCGAGCGCGAGGATTACCGGGCCATCGCCGAGCGCCGGGTCCGCCTCGGCCTGCTCCTGTCCGAGATCGGCCAGCGCAACAAGATCCAGATCAACGACAATGAGATGAACCAGCTGATCATGCAGGCGGCCCAGCAATACCGCCCCGAGGACCGCCAGAAGTTCGTCGAATATGTGCAGAACGAACCCATGGCCGCCGCCCAGCTGAGGGCGCCTTTGTTTGAGGATAAAGTCGTAGATTTTCTTTTTGGCAAAGCGGAGATCAGCGAGCGGACGGTGAGCCGCGAGGCGCTGCAGGCGGAGATCGAGTCCACCGATACCGGGCACGTCCACGGCCCCGATTGCGACCACGGCCACGATCACGGCCATGGGGCAAAGGCGAAGAAGAAGCCGGCGGCGAAGAAGGCGAAGGGGGCAGACGCGGCTCCGCCCGCGGAAGCGGCCGAGCCGGAGGCGAAGCCCGCCAAGAAGGGCAAGGCGAAGACCGAAGCCGCTTCCGCCGGGGCTGAAGCCAAGCCCGCCGGCAAAACCAGGGCGAAGAAGGCCGCGGCCGAGGCCCCCGCCGCCGAGGCTCCCGCCAAGAAGCCGCGCGCGAAGAAGAAGGATTCCTAAGCCCGGCTTCCTCGCCTAAGAAGCGAGCGGGTCCTTCGATACGGGCCTTCGCCAGGCTCAGCCCTAATGAGGATGAGCGGGTAAGGATGAGCGGCCACGCCGCTCATCCTGAGCAGCCGGTGAGCTTGTCGAACCGGCATATCGAAGGACGGGGGCAGGGTGCCGGTGGATCTATCGAAGCTTCGAATCGCAATCCTCCTCCCCTGCTATAACGAGGAGGCGGCGATCGGCCGGACGGTTGCGGACTTCCGGACCGCGCTTCCGTCGGCGAAGCTCTACGTCTACGACAATAACAGCCGCGATCGCACCCGCGAGGTCGCCGCCGCCGCCGGAGCGGCCGTCCGCGAGGAACGGATGCAGGGCAAGGGCCATGTCGTGCGCCGGATGTTCGCCGACATCGAGGCGGACGTCTACGTGATGGCCGACGGCGACTCGACCTACGACGCCGCCGCCGCCCCCGAGCTCGTCCGCCGGCTGGTCGAGGAGCGGCTCGACATGGTCGTCGGCGCCCGCAAGTCGGAGGTCGAGGAGGCGTACCGGCGCGGCCACCGGCTCGGCAACCGGCTGTTCACCTCGATCCTCGCGGGCCTGTTCGGCCGGAGCTTCACCGACATCTTCTCAGGCTACCGGGTGTTCTCGCGCCGCTTCGTCAAGAGCTTCCCGGCCTTGTCGCGCGGCTTCGAGACCGAGACGGAGATCAGCGTCCACGCGCTCGAGCTGGCGATGCCGGTCGCCGAAGTGGTGACCGCCTACGGCGCCCGCCCCGAAGGCTCGGAGTCCAAGCTCAGCACATACCGCGACGGCTGGCGGATCATGCGCACCATCCTCCATCTCTTCCGGATCGAGCGCCCGGTGCTCTTCTACGGCGGCTTCGCGGCGTTCCTCGCGGGGCTAGCCACAGTCCTCGCCATTCCGCTGGTCATCACCTACGCCGAGACCGGGCTGGTGCCGCGCTTCCCGACCGCGATCCTCGTCACCGGGATGATGATCGTCGCTTTCCTGAGCTTCGGAGTCGGGCTGATCCTCGACACGGTGGTCCGCGGACGGCGCGAGGTTCGGCGGCTCCATTACCTGGCGCTTCCGGCGGTGGGGGAGGGCGACTGACCCGCGGCGGACCGGCTTCATCAGTGCAACGGAAGGCACCGGGTAGGCCGGCGGCCTAAAGCGCCAGCGAGGGCCAATCGACTGCCCGCAGGCTGCGCAGCGAGCTTCCTGCCTATTCCTCCGGAGCCGCCTTGATCAGAAGGTCGAGCTGGGCGTCGCAGCCATTGTCGATCAGCGCCTTGGCGAGCGCGGTCGGGTCCTCGCCGACCGCGGCCAGGGTCTTGAACCTGAGCCGGGTGGGCTCGCCGGCGCCGGTCCATTTCAGCTTATATTCGGCGCCGTCGGCGATCGGCAGCTGCGCGGGCCAGCGCTGCACCAGCCGCCCGGCCGGCCACGCGACCGGCTGGCCGGCGGCCCCGGCCGCGGGAATCACCTCCAGAGTCGCCTCGGAGTCGCTTGCGGGCCGCCACAGCACGACCTGCTTCGGATCGGAGAGGCAGACATTGCCGCTCTTCGACACGTCGACGTCCCAAAGGCCCGGCGCCGGCGGAACCTCGGGGCCGCGCATCGCGCTGAACCGCGAGCGCGGGTTGAACGGAGCGGCGCCGGCGCCTCCGGCGACCTTGAAGATGCCCGGGCCGCGCAGGGTGCGGGCGCCCGACGGGGCGAGCACGGTCACCACGTCGCCGGCCTTGAGCACGAGCGGAGTATTCTCGCCCACAGCTCGGCCCGGCGGCCAGGCCTTGGCCGAGGGCCCGAGCGAGCGGACGACGAGCGGCGCCGCGAGGAGCGCGGCCGGAGCCGCCAGAATGGCCGCGGCGGCGGCACCCTTGAGCGCGTTCAGCGCGAGCTTGTGCATGGATCCACCCTCCGTCCGGAAATGACTGAATAGCTTCGGGAAAGGCGGTTAATCCAGCCCTGTTTCAGCTTCATTCCGAAGCATCCGCCCGATCGTGTCAATTGTTTCCGGCGGCACCGCCCGCGAGCCGAAGGGCGAGAGCCTCGATCTGCCGCTGCTGCCGGGCCAGCGCTTCAGCGGTCTCGAGCTCGCGCGCCTGGCGGGCGAGCACCACCCGAACCGCCCGCGCCAGCGGCGCCGCAAGCTCGTCGAGAGCGTCGAGCTCGGCCGTGCTCAGCCGCGAGCGGTCCGGATGGGGGCCGAGCAGTATCCAGCCGAGGCAGGTCCCGTCGTCGAGGCTCAGCGGGCGCCGCAGCGGGAAGAAGCTGTCGTGGGTCTCGACTCCGGAAGAGCAGGCGGGATCGAGAGCGGTCCTGGCGAGCCACGCCTCCGCGTCCTCGACGGTCGTGCCGCGGGTCCCGGCTACCCGGCCATCGAGAACGAGCGCCAGCCGGGAGGAGCGCACGCCCGCGGTGATCCGCTTCAGCACTTCCTCGACCAGCTCCTGAAGGGTTGCGAAATGGCGAAGGTCGCGAAGGCAATCGGGGAGGTCTCGGCGCATCTCGGCGAGCCGGCGGTGGAAGCGCCGCTCGGCCCAGCCCTGGACCCGCTCGTAGATCGGGTTGATCATCACGGTGGAGAGCGCCGCTCCGACGATCGGGGCGATCGAGCCGGCGTCGCGTCCGAACAGGCGAAGAATGACCTCCTTCACCCCTTCCATCGTCGCCGCGAAGATTCCGGCGAGGATCAGCGCGATCAGGGCGAAGGAGGCCGAGCGGCTGATCGCCACCTCGGCGTCGTAGAGCCGGTAGCGGAGCAGGGCGACGAGCAGGCCCGACACGAGCAGCAGGAAGGCGAGCCCGAAGGCAAAGCCGGCCGCGACCTCCAGCACCAGCTGCTGCGCAAGGCTCGGAGCGCCGGGCTTCAGCATGTCGGCGACCAGCGAGACAGCGAGGAAGAGGGCGTAGCCGGCGAAGCCGAACACCGCCCATTTGAGCTGCTGGCGCTCGTCGCCCGAGGCCGTCTTCAGCCGCCACAGGAGCAAGGCCACCCCGGCCGCCATGTAGGCGATCAGGACGGAACGGTAGAGGTCCCCCCCGAGGAAGAGCAGTGACGGCAGCAGGGCCAGAAGCGGAAGGATCGCGCGCGGAGCCAGCCCTCCGTGCGGGAAGAGCAGGATTCCGCCGATCAGGCAGATGTTGGCGATGTCGTAGAGCGCCCGGTGGAGCCCCTCGGGCACCCCCGCGACGAGCGCCAGGAAGCTGGCCGAGGGCTGCTCGGTTCCCATGGTGAGAAGGATCGCGAGCGAGATCACCGAGCTCAGCACGTCCTCGCGCTTGCGGCGGAAGAGCAGCCAGGCGGAGATGAGGAGGAAGGGATAGGTGAGCAGGTGGATGAGGTCGATGAAGCTCAGCAGCCGGCCGGGGACTCCGAGCGCCCGGGCCGCCTGCTCGATATGCACCTCGCCGGTTCGAAGCGCGACCTCCCGCTCGCCGCCGTCGGGCGAGCGCAGCCGGAGAGCCACGTCGCGGTCCAGTTCGCCGCTCACGAGGTCGCCGAACAGGAGCTGGTCGGTCTCGCTGCCGGCGCCCGCAGCGGCGGCCGGCGAGCCGGGCATCGCTACCACCGGCGAGACCGGGATGGTGTCGATGGCGACGATGTCGTCGCCCGGCCGGATTCCGACGGCGGCGGCTGCGGGCCCGACCGGGAAGCGTATCCGGGTGAGATCCTCCTCGGCGAGAGCAATTCCGGCGCGGCTTCCGGCGACGAGGGCGCTGTTGCGCCCTTCCTCGGCGATTCGGTGCCAGGTGCCCGCGACGGGGCCGAGCAGGGCGAGGGCGAAGGCGGCGAACCAGACCAGCTGGAAGAGGAAGTAGGAGCGGGGCCCGAAATCGGGCACTCGGCTCGGGAGGCGAAGCCGGAAGCGCTGGGCGGCCGGCCCGCTCTCGGACGCGATATCGATTGCCATCCCCGCAAGCGCCCCAGCTGCAACGATCCTTCGCGGCGTGGATAGCATGGGCGGGCGCGGCGGCCATTGAGAAAATCGCCGCGCCGCCACCGTCATGCTGAACTCGTTTCAGCATCCAGCGCCGAGCCGCACCGCGCTTTGCCGCCTTGGCATCGTGAGCGCCTCCTCCCCCGCCGGCAGGCCGTGGATTTCTCGAGAAGGCCGGAAGGCCCAAAAGCGCGACGTAGAATATGGGTGACGAGCTGGACCCTGAAACAAGTTCAGGGCGACGGAAGGCGAGGGCCGGGGGCCGAGGGCGGGGACGCCTTCACCCGTAGAACAGCACCTCCAACTCCGGCTCCAGCTGCATGAACAGGTCGAAATCCGAATCGGCAGTGACGACGGTGGCCCCGGCCCGTAGCGCGGCGAGCGCGGTGACGGCGTCGTGGATCAGTTCGGCGCGGTCGGC
>DATHBY010000352.1:0-10141 GCA_035295885.1 Allosphingosinicella sp. | reverse complement strand
CCGCGCTGTCGACGGCGGCCCCGGACGGCGCCGGCGCCGGGGCGGGGGGCCTGGGCGCGGCGGGGCGAGGCGCCGGCGCCGAGTTCGGAGCGCTCGACCGGCTGCTCGCGGCCGACGCCGCCCGAACCGTCGATTCGCCCGCTTCGGGATGGGTCATCGCGCAGCTCTTGGGCCAGACGTCGTAGATCGGGTGCTCGACGACGTTGAGCGACGGAGTCTCGCTGTAGAGCCAGCCCGAGAACACCCGCTGCCAGCGGCCCTGCGGGTTGCGCACGTCGAGCTGGACGAACGCCCCGGTGAGCGCCTGCACCTCCCAGGGCGCCGTCGTCTCGCAGGCGCGCAGCCGAACGATGGCGTCGCCGACGCGCACCGCCTGCCCGGGCTTCAGCGTGAGCGGGCGCGAGATTCCGTTGCGCTTGTTGAGCAGGCCGAGCACCGCCACCCGCTCCGCCATCGGGGTCGTCCCGGCCGCCGCTGCAGTCACGGTCTGCGGAATGTCGACCGTGCGCGGCTCGCCCACCGCCTGCCGGTTGCCGCCGGCAGCCGGTTCCGCGCCCTGGTTGCAGGCCGCGAGCATGGCCAGAGCCGGAAAAGCGGCGCCGAGCGGGAGCCTCATGCCTGGTCCGGAGTCCACGCCTCATAGTCGCCGCTCGCGGCGGGCCTCTGGGCACCAAGCTCCAGTGCGCCCGAGGGACGATAGGCGAGCGGAGTGCCGGTGCGGTTGGGCTCCGGCTCCCTGAGGAATTTGGGGGGCGGCGGCAGCGACTGGTCGGGCACGTCCTCGATCTGGTGGTGAAGCCAGCTGTACCATTCGGGCGGAATCCGGCTGGGATCGTTGGCGCCCTCGTACGAGACGAAGCGGCGGTCCCCCTTCTTCGAGGCGTAATAGACGTTGCCGCTCGAATCGCTTCCGACCTTGCGGCCGTGGCGGCGCAGGTGGAGCGAGGTCGTCAGGGTCGCCCCGTCCCACCAGGTGAAGAGCTTTTTGAAGACGCCCATGGCCGCGCGGACTAGCGCCGATGGCGGGCGCGGCGCAAGCCATTCCTCCCGCCGCGGGCCGGCGGCCTGGCGGCTACTTCCGTTTGGCGGGGCTGCCCGGCGACCCGGCCGGGTTGGAGGCCGCTGGATCCGGCTGCTCGGAAGACGGCGCTGCGCCCGGCCTGGCGGCCGCGACCTCGGCATATCCGCCGCAATATCGGGCGCCGGCTTTGCCCCCGAGCACCTGAACGCCGCAATAATCCTTGCGGCGCATGACCACGTCGCGAAGGACCAGCACGCGTCCGCTGCGCAGCTCCACCGTCAGACGCCCGTCGGGCCCCACCCTCACGAAGGCCGTGGACAAGGTGCGGCGTCCCTCGGCCTCTGCGGGCGAGTCCGCCGCCAGATCCGGGACAGGGTTCTCCGCTGCGGACGCCGGCTCCGGCATCGGTCCCTGGGCAGCTCGCTGATGGTCGCCGGGGCTGTGCCTGGCCGGTTCCGGGGCGCCCGAAGCCTGGCCGTCGGACCCTGCCTCGCTCGAGCCTTGGGCGGTGGTCCCTGGATCCGGGCTCGGGTTGTGCATGGCGGTTTCCTGAGGCGAAGGCGTGCATGCGGCGAGCGCCGCGGCGAATGACAGCAAGATGCGCGCCATCGCGCTCTCCGTGGGCTTGAACACGGCCCCATATAGGGACCGGGAAGCCAAGTCATCAAGCAGCCGGACACACATTCCGCTGAGTGGACGCCGAATCGGCTTCCAAGGTTTTCAACGACTTTTCAACATCTTACATACATTATCGACTCCGGTATCAGCTACAGCTGCCTAAAGGTTCCTCGGTTCGTCGCCCAGTCGCCCCGCCTCGTCGTATTTTTACGGTACCCGGCCGACCGAGCCGGGGTTCCGCCTTGACCGGCATCATGTTTCTGTAAATACGCGAACCACTTAGCGCTGACCCGTGAAGCGCAACCTCGCATAATTTCGAACGCAACCGCGCCTTCGCGCGGCACGCCTCATGACATCGCACAACGCAGGGGGACCACCAATGAGCACTTCCGACTACAACGCGCCCGCCAACGACCTGGTTCTCAACTCCGGGGACGTGACGGAAGTCACCCACGTGACCGTTGTGGAAGGATGCGGCTGTGCAGCTTGCCAGGCGGCCGGCGGCGGGGCGTCCAAGGGCGGAGTCAACGATGCCAACCCCGACAATCAGAATATCGGCGTGGTGCTGCCCCTGGTCAGCAACCCGGACGGAAGCTGGTCGATCACCGGTAACCGGAACGTCGATGCGACCCTGATCGGCTCCCAGTGGGGCGTTCAGAACCTGACCTTCAGCTTCCCGACCAGCGGTTCGAACTACAACGGCGCGAACTACGACAGCAATGGCGTCAGCCTTTACCACATGCTGCTGGGCCCGGTGCAGCAGGCGGCCGCGCGCGCGGCCTTCGCCCAGATCATGTCGTTCACCAACCTGACGTTCACCGAGATCACCGAAACGAACGCCGTCCACGGTCACATCCGAATCTCGCAGAGCGCGGACAACGACGTGACTTCAGCCTATGGCGGGTTCCCTTCCGACACGCGCACGGTGGCCGGCGACATCTGGTTCGGCCGCACCAACCAGCCCTATTACGACATGGCCTTCCAGGGCACCTGGGGCTTCTCGACGATGCTCCACGAAATCGGCCACACCATGGGGCTCAAGCACGGGCACCAGAGCTACACCTTCCTCGACCTCTCCTTCTACTTCGGGACCTCACCGCGTCCCGGCACCCAGTCCCTGACGCCCGATCATGACGGGCAGGCCTGGTCGCTGATGACCTATACGCCCGCGCCCGGGACCTCGGGCTTCGCCGGCGAGAAGATCAACCAGCCGCAGACGTACATGCAGTACGATATCGCGGCGCTGCAGTATATGTACGGCGCCAACTTCAACACCAACGCCGGCGACAGCGTCTACACCTTCAGCCAGACGACCGGCGAGATGTTCATCAACGGCGTCGGCCAGGGGGCACCGTCCGGCAACAAGATCCTGCTGACCATCTGGGACGGCGGCGGCATCGACACGATCGACGCCAGCAACTACGCCGGCGGCGTCACGATCGACCTGCGTCCGGGCCAGTTCACGACCCTCGACCAGGCCCAGCTCGCCAATCACCTGGCCTACCAGGCCGGCACCGCGCTGGCGCCGGGCAACATCGCCATGTCGCTGCTCTACAACAACGACGTCCGCTCGCTGATCGAGAACGCCACGGGCGGCGCCGGCGACGACATCTTCATCGGCAACAGCGCCAACAACGTCCTCGACGGGGGCGCCGGCAGCGACACGGTGATCTTCACCAACCCGACCGGTGTCAACGTCACCCTCAATGACACCGGCGCCGACGTGATCGTCACGCACGACGGTGAAACCGACACGCTGCGCAGCATCGAGAACATCGGCGGCACGAGCGGGAACGACACTATCACCGGCAACAGCCAGAACAACATGCTGACCGGCGGCTCCGGCGGGTCGGACACCCTGTCCGGCGGCGGCGGCGACGATCGCCTGATCGGCGGCGGCTTCACCACCACCACGACTCGCTCCGCGCCGTCGCAGCCGGACATCGAGAAGCCGGCCTCGATCAACAACAACAGCATCGCCACCGCGGTGAACACGGCGGGCGCCTACGACATCGACTCCAATCCCAACATCACGAACTCGACCCTGATTCCCCACGCCACCATCAACGCGACGGCGACGGGCGGATCGCTCGAATATTACCGCGTGGATGTGACGGCGGCGAACACCACCATCATCTTCGACATCGACACGGGCACGACCGGAACGCTCACCGACAGCATCATCGAGCTGGTCAACAGCGCCGGCGTGCAGCTGGCGAGCAACGACACCGGTCCCGGGGACGTGGGCACCAGCGGGAACGACGATGCCTACCTCAGCTTCACCTTCGCCACGCCGGGGACCTACTACATCCGCGTGGGCCGCTGGACGAGCGCGACGGGCTCGGTCGCCCAGCCGCTGCAGGCGGGGCAGACCTACACCCTGCACATCTCGAATCCGAACGGAGCGGTGGTGACCACCACGACGACGGCGGACAACACGAGCAGCCTCGTGGCCGACGGCGGCGAGGGCGACGACTTCATTCAGGGCACCCTCGGTAACGACATCCTGGACGGCGGCGCCGGCAACGACACCGCCTCGTTCGCGACGGCCTTCAGCGCCACGGCGACCGGGGTCACCGTCGACCTGAATCTGCAGGGCACGGTCCAGAACACCGGGGCGGCCGGCAGCGACAAGCTGAC
Source organism: Allosphingosinicella sp. (assembly GCA_035295885.1). Lineage (GTDB taxonomy): Bacteria > Pseudomonadota > Alphaproteobacteria > Sphingomonadales > Sphingomonadaceae > Allosphingosinicella. Next base: position 5,862 of record DATHBY010000352.1, on the reverse strand, counting down.
CGGCTTCGAGAACCTGGTCGGCTCGCAGTATAACGATACGCTCATCGGCGACGCCGGCGACAACGTCATCGAAGGCGGCCTGGGCAACGACACGATGGTCGGCGGTGCGGGCAACGACACCGCTTCCTACGCCGGCTCCAAGACCGGTGTAACCGTCAGCCTCGGACTGCAGGGCTCCGCGCAGAACACGGGCACCGCCGGGACCGACACGCTCAGCGGGTTCGAGAATCTGTTGGGTTCGGCCTTCAACGACAGCCTCACCGGCGACTCCAACGCCAACACCCTTTCGGGCGGCGCCGGGGACGATACTCTCAATCCGGGCGCCAATTCGGGCGGCGCAGTCGACCTGCTGGACGGCGGCGCGGGTTCCGACACCGCTTCCTTCGCGGGTCAGACCGCGGTCGTGACGGCCACGCTGAACGGCGAGGCGGATGTCATCGCCCAGGTTGGCGGGGTGGCGATCGCCACGCTGCGCAGCATCGAGAACCTGCTCGGCGGCTCGGGCGCCGACATCCTCACCGGCGACGGCAACGCCAACGTCATCAACGGCGGCCTGGGCAATGACGTCCTGGACGGCGGCGCGGGCGTGGACACCGTCTCCTTCACCGGCAACGGCACGACCGCCATCACGGTGAACCTCTCACTGACCGGGCCTCAGGTTACGGGCGTCGGCACGAAGACGATCCTGAACTTCGAGAACGTCCGCACGGGCGCGGGCGCCGACAACATCACCGGCAACGCCGGCGACAACATCTTCTTCGACGGCGGCGGCAACGACATCTACAATGGCGGTGCCGGGTCGGACACGGTCGACTATTCCGCCTCGACCTCGTCGGTCACGGTGAACCTCAACACCACCGCCGCCCAGAACGTCGGGACCTTCGGCGGTCTCGACACGATCACCAACATGGAGAACGTCGTCGGCGCGGCCTCGTTCGCCAACACGCTCACGGGCAACACCCTGGGCAACCGGCTGACCGGCGGCGCCCTGGCCGACATCATCGTCGGAAACAACGGCAACGACGTCATCTTCGGCGGCGCCGGGAACGACTTCCTTCTCGGCGGCACCAGCGGCGCGCTGGACGACAACAGCGTGGATATCCTCGAGGGCGGCGCCGGTCACGACTATCTGTCGGGCGGCGGCGGCGACGACTTCCTGAGCGGCGGCGACGGCGACGACATTCTCAACGGCGGCCTGGGCACCACGACCGGCACCGTCTTCAGCAACGAGGGCGGCATCGACACCTTCGACGGCGGGAACGGCCATGACGTCGCCTACCTGATGAACACGGACCAGACCGGCGCCATTGCCTTCGACCTCGCCAACCTGGCGGGCGACAGCAACATCACCCTCAACGGCGTGGTCAGAGGCTCCTTCACCAGCATCGAGCAGGTCATCTTCCGCGGCGGATCGGGCGCCGACACCGTCAAAGGCACCGGGTCGGCGGACACTCTGGTCGGCAATGCGGGCGACGACGTCCTCGACGGCTGGCTCGGCAACGACGTCCTGTCCGGCGGGCTCGGCAACGACATTCTGAACGGCGGCGAGGGACTGGACACCGCCACCTACGTCAACTCGACGGCGGGCGTGAACGTCGATCTCCGGATCCAGGGAGTGGCGCAGAACACCGGCGGCGAGGGCTTCGACACCCTGATCTCCATCGAGTATCTGACCGGGTCGAACTTCGGCGACACGCTGAGGGGCAATGACGATTTCAACCTGATCATCGACAACGCCGTCTCCGGACCGGCCGGTCAGACCGACTCGCTCTTCGGCTACGGCGGCAACGACAGCCTCCTGGTGACCCGGGCGGCGGCGGCTGTGTCGACCAACATCCACATGGACGGCGGCGACGGCAACGACTTCATCGAGCTGCGCTCGGGCACGCTGTCGAGCGCCCTGCTCTCGGGCGAGGCCCGGCTGATGGAGGGCCTGTCGACCACCCAGTACATGGCGCTGGGCACCACGGGCTCGCGGTACCTGGACGTCGTCACGGTCGACGGCGGGGCCGGCAACGACAGGATCGTCCTGTCGGGCGTCAAATCCGCCGTGATCGATGCTGGGTCGGGCAACGACATCGTGAGCATCAGCCTGCTCGGCTCGGCCACCGAGTCGAAGCACACCATCACGCTGGGATCCGGGCAGGACATCATCCAGTTCGGCGGCATCGGCTCCGGTGCAAGCACGGTGGACCACGGCAACGTGGTCACGGACTTCGAGGTCGGCAATTCGGGCGACAAGTTCGAGATGACTCAGTGGCTGAACGGAGTGATCCCGGCCACGGGGGGGGCGAACCCCACCCCGGCCAACCCAACCCTGGTAGGCTACACGGCGAACTCGAACCCCTTCGCCAGCGGTCACCTCCGCCTGGTGCAGTCTGGGACCGACCTGCTGCTGCAGGTCGACCGCGACGCAGGCGGCTCGGGCCATGGCTTCGTGACCGTCTTCAGGATCAGCAACGGCTACACGGGCGGCTTCACGGCCTACAATTTCGACGGCTTCATCGGCAACCTGACCCTGACGGGCTTCGCCACCGACGAGGTGATCACCGGCGCCACCGGCAACGACACCCTCAGCGGCGGCGACGGCAACGACGTGCTCGTCGGCCTGGCCGGGAACGACGTCCTCGACGGCGGGAACGGCGACGACGTGCTGCTCGGCGGCACGGGCGACGATACCCTCATCGGGGGCGCCGGCATCGACACGGCCAGCTACAGCGACGCCACTGCCGGCGTAACGGTGAGCCTCAGCCTCGCCGGCGCGCAGGCGACCGGCGCGGGCTCCGATACGCTCAGCGGGATCGAGAACCTGACCGGGTCGGCCTTCAACGACACTCTGACCGGCGACTCAGGCGCGAACCTGATCACCGGCGGGGCGGGCGACGACCTGCTCGATGGTGGAGCGGGCGCGGACACCCTGGTGGGCGGCCTCGGCGACGACAGCTACGTCGTAGACGATGCGGGCGACCAGGTGATCGAGGCGGCCGGCGAAGGCACCGACAGGGTCAGGAGCTCGATCAGCTACACGCTGACGGCCAATGTCGAAAACCTGGCCCTGACCGGCACCGCCGCGTACGGCACCGGCAACGAACTCGACAACGTCATCATCGGCAACGACGTCGACAACCTGCTTAGCGGCGGTGCCGGCGACGACCGGCTCGAGGGCGGGCTCGGCAACGACACGCTGAACGGCGGAGTCGGCGCGGACCGGCTCGAGGGCGGGGTCGGCAACGACATCCTGAACGGCGGAGTCGGCGCCGACACGATGCTCGGCGGCGTCGGCAACGACTTCTACTTCGTGGACAATGCCGGCGATTCGGTGATCGAGCTGCTCGGCGAAGGCATCGACACGGTGTCGAGCTCGATCAGCTACACGCTGGGCGCCAATCTCGAGAACCTGATCCTCACCGGATCGGCGACCCACGGCACCGGCAACGCGCTCAACAACGTCATCACCGGCAACGGCCTGGCCAACACCCTCAACGGCGGCGCGGGCGACGACCGGCTGATCGGCGGCGACGGCGTCGATTCGCTCATCGGCGGTCTCGGCAACGACATCTTCGTCGGCGAGATCAACGCCACGAAGGTTGCCAGCAGGGACGGTCCGATCTCGCTCGACCGAATTCTCGACTTCAGCAAGGGCGACATCATCGATCTGAGCGGGATCGATGCCAACACCGGTGTTGCGGGTGACCAGGCCTTCACCTTCGTCGGCCATGCCAACCCGACCAAGGCCGGTGAAGTCGGTATCCGAACCTTCGGCAACATGAACGCGGCCGAGCAGGCCTTGGGCATGGATCTGGACGGGGTGGACGGCGACAGTCCGTTCGCGGGACCGGTCACCGTGATCTTCGGCAACGTCGACGGCGGCGCCCCGGACTTCGCGCTGGTTCTGATGAACACTCCGACGCTCACCAGCTCCGACTTCATCTTCTGATCAGGGCGGCTCCGACCGAACGAAGGGAAAGCGCTCCGGCCCCGGCCGGGGCGCTTTTTCTTTGCGCGGGGCGCCCTGGCTACTTCGTCCCGGCGACGGTGACTCCGTCCCAGCCTTCGCCCGGCGGAGTCTCGCGGCAGGCCCGGATCGAGGCACGGTAGCGGGCGTAGAGTTTCGCCAGGCCGTAATCCGCCGCCGCCCCTTCCTGTTGCGAGACCGCCTGCTCCGCTTCCTCCCAGCGCCGGGCCCGATAGGCGGCCAGCAGCTCGGCGTGGCGGCCGGCAAAGGCCTTGAAGGCCGGCGACTGGGCGAGCGCTTCGTCGCCGAGCAGCGCGAAGATGGTGGCCGGCCGGTCGCGGCCCACGACCCGGACCCGGTCTATCTCCAGAGTCGCGAAGCCGGGCAGCTCCCGAGCCAGCTCCTCGCCCATCAGGATCGCAATCCCGTAGCTTTTGGTCAGGCCCTCGATCCGCGAGGCGAGGTTCACCGTGTCCCCGATCAGCGAGTAGGAGAGTCGGCGGTCCGAGCCCATGTTGCCGACGCAGCAGGAACCGGCGTTGAGGCCGATGCCGATCTCGACCCGCCCCGGCCAGGACGAGTCCTTGCGCTCGGGCATCGCGGCGTTGAGGCCTTCGAGCCGGTCGAGCATCTCGAGTGCCGCGCGAGCGGCGTTTTCATGCTGGTCGGGATCGTCGAGCGGCGCGTTCCAGAAGGCCAGGACGGCGTCGCCGATATATTTGTCGATCGTCGCGCGGCGGGCGAGAAGGATGTCGGTCATCGGAGTGAGAAAGGCGATCAGGAAGCGGATGATCTCCTGCGGGCCCATCTGCTCCGAAATGCGCGAGAAGCCGCGAATGTCGCAGAACAGGACCGTCATCTCGCGCACTTCGCCGCCGAGCTCCAGCCGGCCCGGATCGTCGGTGATCCGCTTGACGAGCTCGGGCGAGAGATAGCGGTCGAAGGCGCCGTGTATGTAGCGCCGCTGCTTCTCCTCGCGCAGATAGGTGAACAGGGTCACGACCAGGTAGCAGGAGAGCAGGGCGAGGATCGGCGCGGACGGATCGACCAGCAGGCTCCTCTCCTTGAAGGCGAACCAGCTGCCCGCGCCGGCCGCCCCCATCAGCCCGCCCGCCAGCAGCGCTCCGGGCAGAGCTCCGAGCGACGGGAGCGACAAGGCGAGGAGGAGGCCGGCGCCGAGCAGAAGCGCCATTTCGAGCCCGGCGGTCCAGTCCGGGCGGTGGAGATAAGCGTCCAGAACCATCTGCTCGATCGCCTGCGCATGAACGACGACCCCGAGCTCGCGCTCCCGCATCGGAGTCGCGACGAGGTCGCGCAGGCCGATCGCGCCGGCACCGATCAGGACCATCCGGTCCTCGAACAGCCGTTTCATCTCCGCGGGGGGGAGCTGCCCTGACAGAACCTTCCATGCGGGCACCGTCCGTTCCGGCACGGGCCGCGTATAATGCATCCAGATTTCGCCTCGCTCGGTGACCGGCACCTCCCGCGCGCCGATCTGGAGGGCGACCATCTCCGGCGAGCCCGCGGCGATCTCGCCGCTCGCATCGCTGCTCCTGACGGTCATGCCGCCGGCGCCCTGCCAGACGCGCAGGGTCTCGGCGGCAAGGGACGGAACCAGGACTCCGTTCGCCCTGGCGACCAGCGGCACGCGCCGGACGATCCCGTCCGAGTCGCCCTTGATCGAAACGAACCCAAGTCCGGGTGCCGCTTCATGAAATTGCGGCAGCGGCAGGATCGCCCCCGAATAATCAGTCAGGCTCGCCCCGGGATCGGTGCCGGCGACTCCGAACCCAGCCTTGGGCTGGACGGCGGCGCCGGGCCGGTCCTGGGTCAGGAAGAAGCCGAGCACCGAAGGCGCGGCCGTGAGCGTCGCTGCGAATCGGGAATCGTGGTCGGGCAGCGCCCGA
>DATHBY010000351.1:0-2180 GCA_035295885.1 Allosphingosinicella sp. | reverse complement strand
TATGACTTCCTGCTGTCCGCGTTCCGCCATCCTCGGATAACGGTAACAGCGGTCGGCGACGACAAGCAGCGGATCATGGTCTGGGCGGGCGCCCGAAGAGACGCCATAGCGCGGTTCAAGGCAGACTTCACGGCGGAGAAGATCCCGCTGGTGTTCAATTTCCGTTCCTCAGCCGATCTCGTTCGGATTCAGCACGTAGTTGCCCAGGCTCTCGACACCAACGCAATCCCGACTATCGCCAAGGCCGATCGCAAGGTCGACGGCGACGTCGCCCAGGTTTGGAACTGCCCGACCGAAGCCGCTGAGGCTCAGCAGATCGCAAACTGGCTTGCGGCCGACATGGCCAGACGCAACACCTCAGCACGTGACTATGCTCTTCTCGTCCGGCAGACTGCCGATCGATTCGAAGAGCAGCTTGAAGGCCCGCTCGCCAGTGTCGGACTTCGGGTCCGGAACGAGAGTCATGTGCTGGGCCGCATGAGCCTGCAAGATCTATTGGTGGAGGAGTTCACCGCTATCGGCGTCGCCCTTTTGCGCCTCGGCGCGACCCGGAGAGCGACAACTGCCTGGCAGACTGCGTCTGCGGCGGTACAGCGGCTGCGGACCGCCGACCCCGAGGACGAGGTGGCCTGCGTCCGCGCCGAGGAGGGATTGATGGCCTTCCTGACTAACCTACGCACAACTATGGCCGCAACGCCGCCCGATGCCGCCGCCGCGCAGTCCCTGACGGATCAAATCCTTACCTTCGCTGACCGAGCCGCACTGGCGAGTGCCTATCTCGAGTACGGTACGGGCGACAATCTGGCGATCGCGATAGAAGCATTTCGCCTGCATCTCGCCGCCTGCACGGAGGGCGCAACGGATTGGAGCGGCTGTCTCGATCGGTTTGAGGGCGTCGGCCAAGTCCCGTTGATGACTGTCCATAAAAGCAAGGGGCTTGAGTACGACACGATCCTATTCGTCGGCCTTGACGACAAGATGTGGTGGAGCCACACCCCAGAGAACCCGGAAGGGCTCGCGACCTTCTTCGTGGCGCTCTCTCGGGCGAAGCAGCGCGCCATCTTTACCTTCTGTCGGGCGCGCGGAACGAGGACTCGGGTGGCCGACCTTTATCAATTGCTGACTACCGCCGGCGTGCCGGAGGTGTCGTACTGAGTTCTGGCGAGAAGGTGTTGGCGTTGCGGGGTACCGAGGTGCGCCGCTGCACACACGAGATCTTTCTCGGACCACCACGACGCGGAAAGTGATGGTCAGCTCGCGCTCCGACCACAAACGATCACGCTTGCGGTTTCGCTTACCGTTTAGCGGCGCTCGATCCGGCGCCGCTCGGGCCAGGGCCGTTGAGGGGCTCGTGAAGGAAGAAGGAGCGCGCGGCCGCGATATGGCCGGCGCTCCTTCAATGCCTCAGCGAGGCAGCGGGGTACGTCTAGACAGAATGGGCGTGTTTTATCGAATCAGGCCGGCTGCTGATCCGCTGCGCCTGCCGGCGGGGTCGGTTCCGCCGCGGCCTTGGCCTTCTCTTTGGTGGCAGAGGCCTTCTTCGCGGGCCCGAACTGGTATGTGAAGAGGTCTTGCAGCGGCCCGAGGATCTCGGCTCCCTTGGGATCGCGCTCGGCCCTGCGGCGCGCCTGCGCACAGACCTCGCCCAGGAGCTGGCTTATGCGATGGGCGCGCTCGAGCCGGGTCTCGTAGAGCTTCTCCGCGAGCTTCTCGGCCGGCGGGAGGAGCTCATCGATGTACCGGTAATCCTTAATGAGGGTCGTGAGGAGCTGGATGGCCTTCTCGTTGATGCCCGCTCGCTCGACCTCCTCGGGCTTGAGCCGCTCGATGTTGGCCATCGCCTTGTCGGCGCCGGGCCGGAACTTCACGTAGCTGTTAATGACGTCGGAGGTGATGTCGACAAGATCGAGGTCCGTCGCATCGATGTGCTGGTCACCAATAACGGGATGTTTCGGGTCCATGATGGGATGCCTCCTGGAAAAGGGGCCTGTTTGATGCCGCCGGCCCGCACCCACGCGAGCCGAAGTCCTCGCAAGATTGTTCGGATTCGATCGCTGTCAATGGGGAGCGCGATCTTTTTTGGGGGTGAATGCGATCAGGTTGGGTGGTGATCGCGATCAGCATCTTTCATGCCCGCGCTGTGGGCGACAGGTGATCTCGCTCAGGAGGGTGGGGGGTTT
>DATHBY010000350.1:0-4666 GCA_035295885.1 Allosphingosinicella sp. | reverse complement strand
GGGCGCGGGTCTGAGCGAGTGAGCGGCTTCCAGCAGGTCAAGATCGCACTCGTCCAGCTGCTCGGGCTGCCGAGGGACGCGCTTCACATCTATGTCGGCCTGGCGGTCTTCCTCGCCGCAGCGGCCCTTCTTCGCCGGCCGCTCGGAAGCTGGGTGCCGATCGCCGCCGTCGTCGCCGTCGCACTGATCGGCGAAGCCTGGGATCTGCTCGACACAAGGTCCGCCGGCGCCCGCCCCCGCCTGGACCGCAACTGGCACGACGTCTGGAATACCTGCTTCTGGCCGTTCCTGCTCTTCCTTCTCGCCCGCTATACGCGCCTGCTCAGCCGGAGAGCCTGAAACTTCCTTACGGACACGTTTGAAACGATTCTCCCGCCCCGGCGACATCGGGCGGAAAAGCGGCTGGCGCAAATCGCGTTCCGCCGCCCGGCCACCTCGGCCCGGCGGTTCGTGGAGTAAAAAGTCGTGAACGGTATCCGCACAAGGGTCGGCTGACCCGCCCCGGCCCACGAGCCTCTCCCGACCCCCCAAAGTCATCACCGAACCGGCTCCGCCTCGCAGCGGCGCCGCCCCCCCACGCCCAGCCAACGGGCCAGTACAGGAGTAAGACAATGGCAATTCTGAACGGCACCCACAAAGCCGACACGATCACCGGCACCGCCCAGAACGACAGCATTTTCGGCGACAACGGCAACGACATCATCAACGGCGGCGCCGGCGACGATCATATCGACGGCGGCAACGGCAGCGACATGATCTCCGGCGGCGCCGGCGACGACGTGATCGACGGCGGCAACGGCCAGGACACTCTGGTCCTGACCGGCAAGCGCTCCGACTACCGGGTCCTGGAGGGCCAGAACGGCTCGGTCGTCGTCCGCGACCTGCGCTCCGGCTCCCCCGACGGCCAGGACCGGCTGTTCAGCATCGAGCGAGTCCAGTTTTCGGACGGCACCTTCAAGCTCGTCGACCTCATCCAGGCCAACGTCGCGCCGGTCGCCCACCATGACGCGCTCACGCTTTCCGAGACTGCCGGCAAGACGGAGGTCACCCCGGTCCTGCTCGCCAACGACAGCGACGCCGACGGCGACTCGTTCGTCGTCAGCGCGGTCCAGGCCGTCTCCGCACAAGGCGCGATCGTCACGCTCGGTCCGGACGGCAAGGTCAGCTACGACGCCGGCTCGATCTTCGCCTATCTCGACAACGGCCAGACGGCGACGGACAGCTTCACCTACACGATCACCGACGGCAACGGCCACACCTCCACCGCCACCGCGACCGTGACGATCACCGGAGTCACGCCCCAGGTCGAGATGCCGGAATGGGACGCCTTCTTCTATGTCGCCGAGGACGGCATCCAGGACGAGATGTGGGGCTCTATCGTCGAATCGTTCAGCTTCGACATCGTCGGGATCGACGCCAGCCACGCGCTCGGAACGGTCGTTTTCGACATGGAGGCGGGCATCCTCTCCTTCACCGCCGATCATCCGAGCAGCGACGCGCTCAACTACGATCAGCACCAGGAGACCTGGTTCACCGTCTTCGGCCCGGAAGGCCAGAAGAAGGTGATCGGCCTGTGGATCGAGGGCGTCAACGACGACATCATCGCCGTCGACGACCATGTGTCGATCGGCGAGGGCCAAACCAGCGGTAACCTGTGGTCGACGATCGTCTCCAACGAGATCGACCCGGACGGAAGCCCGAACACGCACCGGATCCTCTCGGTCGGCACCTCCGGGACGCAGGGCCAGGTATCGTTCGACGCCTCCAGCCGGACCCTGACCTACTCCGCCGCCGGCATCGACCTCGCCCCCGGCGAGACCCTGGTCGACAGCTTCACCTACACGGTCGACGACAGCTTCGGAGCGACCGACACCGCGACGGTCTACGTAACGGTGACCGGCGGCCCGAGCGGCGGCGCGTCCATATCGATGACCGGCGGCGAGTCGATCATGTCCGCCTTCGTCGGCGGCGCCGGCGGCTCGCACCTCGACGATTCCGGCTTCGCCGGCTTCCCCTCGATGCAGGCGCTGCAGGAGATGCTGGTGGCGGACGCGGTCATCGCCTGACCGCGCCCTGCAACGGCGAGAGCGAAGGCCGCTTCCGAAAAGGGGGCGGCCTTTTGCTTTGGGCGGGTGAGGGCGGGCAGAGCGGCAAGCTGGTTTCCGCCAAGCGGGGAAGAATTTTGACGGCCGTCAAAGCAGTTACGCCCGACTCGGCCTAGAGCGGCTCCAACATTCGATCGGGAGCCTCGCAATGACCGTCCACCAGCCCATCGTCCGGTTCCAGGACGCCGTCGTCCATGCCGCGCCGCCGCTCCGCCGCAACCGCGGCGAGCGGGCGTTCGACCTTCATCCCGGAGTCCATGCCATGGTCATCGGCGCCTGGATGGCGTTCGTCGGCATATTGTGCACGGCCTTCATGGGCCCGGACCTGATCGTGCCGGCCGCGATCGTGGTCGTCAGCGTCCTGGCCTTGTTCGTCACCCCCGCCCTGTGGGCTCGGGTGGTGCCCGACGACGGCCTCAGGCGGCAGAGCTGGGCCGAGTTCATGCAGGAGGGGGTCGAGTGCATCACCGGCCGCCTCACCGCCGGCCAGGCTCTCGCCCAGATCCTGACTCTGCCGGTGCTGCTGGTTGGGCTTGCGCTGGTCATGGCGGTCATCAAGGCCACCCTCTGACGGCTTCCCGGGGGGAAGGAGCGCCCGCGGGATCGTCCCCCCGCGGGCACTCCCAGGTTCAGGCGGCGGCATGGGCGAGGGCGGCGGAGTCGAGGATGGCGAGGCCGCGGGCGCCCTGCCTGGCGATGATTCCTTCCCGCTCGAGGCCGGTCAGCCGACGGCTGACGGTCTCGATCGTCGTTCCCAGCAGGCTCGCCATCTCCTCGCGGCTGAGCGGCAGCTCGAACTCGCTCGCTTCGCCGCACGGGCTGGGCGAGGCGGCGCGGGCGAAGGCGAGGAGGAGTCCGGCGACCCTGGACCTGACGTCGCGCCGCCCGATCAGCTCGGCGAGGCCGCGGGAGGCGTCGAGCTCCGCCACCGTCCGCTCCAGGATCGAGCGGGTGAGGGCGGGGTGGGCCTTCATCAGCCGCTCGAACTCCCGCCGCGGGAACAGGCAGACCCGGCTGTCGGTGAGCGCTGTCGCCTCGTGCCGGTTGGTCGCGGCGAAGAGCTGGCCGAGGAAGCCGGCGGGGTGGACGAGCCCGACGATTCGCTCGGTCCCCTCCGAATCCAGCCGCGACAGCTTCGCCGCGCCTTTGACCAGGGTGGCGCAGGCGATGCTGTCGTCGCCGGCGGCGAAGATGGTTTCGCCGCGGGCGAAATTGCGGTGGCGGCCGATCGCGGCCAGGTCGGCGAGCTCGGAGGCGTTCAGCGAGGCGCAGACGGCGGAATCGCGAACGGGACAATCGGCGCAGACATCCGGCCGCATGCCTCAGCCGATCGCCTCGAGCAGCCCCTCGAACAGCCGCCGTCCGTCGGTTCGGCCGTGGGCGGGTTCGACCATCCGTTCCGGGTGCGGCATCATTCCGAGCACGTTGCCGGCCTCGCTGACGATTCCGGCGATGTCGCGGGCCGAGCCGTTGCAGGAATCGGCGTAGCGGAAGGCGACCCGGCCCTCGCCTTCGAGCCGGTCGAGAGTCTCGGCGTCGGCCTGGTAATTGCCGTCATGGTGGCCGACCGGGATGATGATGTCCTCGCCCGCCTCGTAGCGGCTGGTGAAGGCGGTCTGGCTGTTCTCGACCTTCAGGGGAACGTCGCGGCAGATGAAGTGGAGGTTGGCGTTGCGCATCAGAGCGCCCGGGAGGAGGCCCGCCTCCGTCAGGATCTGGAATCCGTTGCAGACTCCGAGCACTGCGACCCCCCGCTCGGCCGAATCGGCAACCGCCCGCATCACCGGCGAGCGCGCCGCCATCGCTCCCGAGCGCAGATAGTCGCCGTAGGAGAAGCCGCCCGGGACTGCGATCAGGTCGAGCCCCTCGGGCAGCTCCGTCTCCCGGTGCCAGACCATCGCCGGCCTGTTGCCGGTCACCTGCTCGAGCGCCACCGCCATGTCGCGGTCGCAATTGGAGCCGGGGAAGACGATGACCGCGCTTTTCACGCCGCCCCTCCCGCCGCCGCCTCGCGCTCGATCCGGAAATTCTCGATGACGGTGTTGGCGAGGCGCTTGCGGCACATCGCCTCGACCTCCGCTTCCCCGACACCCTCGTCGAGGTCGAGTTCGATCAGCTTGCCGGCACGCACATCATTGACGCCGGAGAAGCCCAGGCCCTCCAGCGCATGGTGGATCGCCTTGCCCTGCGGATCGAGGACGCCGTTCTTCAAGGTCACGTATATGCGGGTTTTCATGGCTGCCTGCTCGCTCCCGGAACTGTGCCGCGCATATGGCCGCCACGCTCGCGGCGGGCAAGGCTTGCTTGCGAGGGGGCCCTTTCGCACCTATCTAGCGGCTATGGCCCAACCCCCCGAAATCAGCCTCAGCGCCTCCGCGGCGTCCCGTGTCGCCGCCATTGCCGAGCGGCAGGGCAAGCCGGCGATCCTTCGCCTGGCGGTGGAAGGCGGCGGCTGTGCAGGCTTCTCCTACCGCTTCGGCCTTGCCGATGAAGTGGATGCGGAGGATCTCAGCACCGTTCGCGACGGCGTCACGCTCGTGGTCGACGAAATGACTCACGAT
>DATHBY010000349.1:0-14837 GCA_035295885.1 Allosphingosinicella sp. | reverse complement strand
CGTCACCCCGGACTTGATCCGGGGTCCACCTTTTTCTCAATCCCGGTGGAGGAAGAAGGTGGATGCCGGATCAAGTCCGGCATGACGAATGCCTCGCGTCCATCACAACAGGACAAAGTCTAGCCCTTGGAGTCCCTGCCGGCGAACGGGCTCATGCGTCGAACAGGCCCTTGAGCTTGCCGAAGAAGCTCTTGGACGCCGGGCATTCCTCGCCCGTCTCGGTGGCCCGGAATTCCTCGAGGAGCTCGCGCTGCCTTGCGCTGAGGCGGGTCGGAGTCTCGACCTCGACCTGGATGACCATGTCGCCGTGGCCGCGGCCGTTGATGACCGGCATTCCGGCGCCCCGCTGCCTCAGCTGCTTCCCCGACTGGATTCCGGCGGGAATCTGGATCGAGTGCTTCTGCCGGTCGAGGCCGGGGACCTCGATGGTGCCGCCGAGCGCCGCCGTGGTGATGCTGACCGGGCAGCGCACGAACAGGGTCGTCCCCTCGCGCTGGAAGAAGGCGTGGCGGGCGAGGTGGATGAAGATGTAGAGGTCGCCGTTCGGACCGCCGCGAACGCCCGCTTCGCCCTCGCCTGCAAGCCGGATCCGGGTGCCCTCGTCCACCCCGGGGGGGATCCGCACATCGAGCGAGCGCTGCCGCTCGACCCGCCCCTCACCGCGGCAGCGCTCGCACGGATCGGCGATGACCTCGCCGACTCCGCGGCAGGTCGGGCAGGTCCGCTCGACGACGAAGAAACCCTGCTGGGCCCGAACCTGGCCGCGGCCGTGGCACATGTTGCAGGTGCGCGCGCTCGTGCCGGACTTGGCGCCGGAGCCGCCGCAGGGCTCGCATTTGGCGGTGGTGTCGATCCTCAATTCGACCTGCTTGCCGGCGAACGCGTCCTCGAGGCTGATCTCGAGGTCGTAGCGAAGGTCCGAGCCGCGAAGGGCGTTGGAGCGGCGGTCGGCCTGCTGGCCGTTCATGAACTCGCCGAAGATATTCTCGAAGATGTCGGAGAAGGATCCGAAATCCTGGGCCCCCGCCCCGCCCATGCCGCCGTTCCTGAAAGCGGCGTGGCCGAAGCGGTCGTAGGCGGCGCGCTTCTGCGGGTCCTTCAGGCAGTCATAGGCTTCGTTGATCGCCTTGAAACGGGCCTCGGAATCCTTGCAGCCCGGGTTGCGGTCCGGATGGCATTCCATCGCGAGGCGGCGGTAGGCGGACTTGAGGGTCCGCTCGTCGGCGCCGCGCTCGACCTGGAGCAGCTCGTAATAATCCGTTTCAACCACTTCTTCCCTCTCCCTGCAGGGGAGAGGGACAGCCGCCGCAACGCGGGGGCAGGGTGAGGGCCTCGCCCCTCACCTCGATCCGCTCCCGATCAGATTCGCTCATACGTGCCCTCACCCTGCCGCTTCGCGGCTTTCCCTCTCCCCTGCAGGGAGAGGGAAAGGGTCGTCAGCCCTTGTTTTCGTCGTCGACCTCGGAGAATTCGGCGTCGACGACTTCCTCTTCGCTGCCGCCCGCTTCCGCTCCCTGCGCCGCGCCGGCGTCATCGGAAGCGCCGCCGGCCGCTGCGGCCTGCTCCTTCTCGTAGATCGCCTGGCCGAGCTTCATCGCCACCTGGCTCAGAGCCGCGGTCTTGGACTTCATCGCCTCGACGTCGCCGCCCTCGACGGCCTGCCTGGTCTCGTCGATCGCGGCCTGGATCTCGGTCTTGAGGGCCTCGTCGATCTTGTCGCCATGCTCCGCCAGCTGCCTTTCGGTGCTGTGGGCGAGGCCCTCGGCGCTGTTCTTCGCCTCGGCCGCCTCGCGGCGCTTCTTGTCCTCCTCGGCGAACTGCTCGGCTTCCCGGACCATCTTCTCGATGTCGGAATCGGCAAGGCCGCCTGAGGCCTGGATCCGGATCTGCTGCTCCTTGCCGGTGCCCTTGTCCTTGGCGGAGACGTGGACGATGCCGTTGGCGTCGATGTCGAACGTGACCTCGACCTGGGGCACTCCGCGAGGCGCGGGCGGGATCCCGACGAGATCGAACTGGCCGAGGATCTTGTTGTCCGCGGCCATCTCGCGCTCGCCCTGGAAGACTCGGATGGTGACCGCGTTCTGATTGTCCTCGGCGGTCGAGAAGGTCTGGCTCTTCTTGGTCGGAATGGTCGTGTTGCGGTCGATCATCCGGGTGAAGACCCCGCCGAGCGTCTCGATTCCCAGCGACAGCGGAGTGACGTCGAGCAGGAGCACGTCCTTGACGTCGCCCTGAAGGACTCCGGCCTGGATCGCGGCGCCCATGGCGACGACCTCATCCGGATTGACGCCGGTGTGCGGCTCCTTGCCGAAGAAATCCTGGACGATCTGGCGGACCCGCGGCATCCGGGTCATACCGCCCACGAGGACGACTTCCGCTATGTCGTCCGCCTTGACGCCGGCGTCGGCCAGAGCCTTCTTGCACGGATCGAGCGTGCGCTTGATCAGGTCCTCGACCAGCCGCTCCAGATCGGCGCGGGTGATCGTCTTGACGAGATGCTTGGGCCCGTTCTGGTCGGCGGTGATGAAGGGCAGGTTGACCTCGGTGCTTTGGGCCGAGCTCAATTCGATCTTGGCGCGCTCGGCACCTTCCTTGAGGCGCTGGAGGGCGAGGCGGTCGCCGCGAAGGTCGATTCCTTCCTGCTTCTTGAACTCGTCGGCCAGGTAGTCGACGATTTTGGCGTCGAAATCCTCGCCGCCGAGGAAGGTGTCGCCGTTGGTCGACTTCACCTCGAAGACTCCGTCGCCGATCTCGAGCACCGAGATGTCGAACGTGCCGCCGCCGAGGTCGTAGACGGCGATCGTCTTTCCGTCCTGCTTGTCGAGGCCGTAGGCCAGCGCCGCCGCGGTCGGCTCGTTGATGATGCGCAGAACCTCGAGGCCGGCGATCTGGCCGGCGTCCTTGGTCGCCTGGCGCTGGGCGTCGTTGAAATAGGCCGGAACCGTGATCACCGCCTGGGTGACCGGCTCGCCGAGATAGCCTTCCGCGGTTTCCTTCATCTTCTGAAGGATGAAGGCCGAAATCTGGGAGGGGGAATAATCCTTGGCGCCGGCATTGACCCAGGCGTCGCCATTGGGGCCGCGGCTGATCTTGTACGGGACCAGCTCGGTATCCTTCTTGGTGATCGGATCGTCGAAGCGGCGGCCGATCAGGCGCTTCACCGCGAAGACGGTGTTCTCGGGATTGGTGACTGCCTGGCGCTTGGCGGGCTGGCCGACCAGCCGCTCGCCGTCCTTCGCGAAAGCGACGATCGAGGGAGTGGTGCGCGCGCCTTCTGCATTCTCGACCACCTTGGGCTTGCCGCCTTCCATGACGGCGACGCAGCTGTTGGTGGTGCCGAGGTCGATTCCGATGACTCTAGCCATTCTTAAATCCTCATGTGCCCCAAAAGTTTACCGCACCCCGACGTCCTGCAAGCAAGGCACGCGGAGTGTTTCGGGAGCGATATAGGGGTGGATTCCGAGGCGACAAGAAGCCGGGGCGGCGCTACGGAGCCGCCGACATGAAGAAGAAGCTCAAAAGTCACGTTTTTGCGGCGCTGGCCGGGACTATGCTGCTGGCGGGCTGCGACCGTCCGCCTCCGGACGGAACGGTGCGGGTGAGCGACGTCTGGGTCAGGCTGCCGGCGGCGAAGAGCCGCCCGGGCGCCGCCTATTTCCGGATGGAGGCGGGGAGCGAGGGCACGAGGCTGGTCGGAATATCGAGCCCCTCCGTGCGCTGGATCGAGCTCCACGAAACCAGCATGAACGGCAGCAATGCGAGGATGAAGCAGCGCAAGGAGATCGAATTCCCAAGCCTCGGCGAGCTCGTCTTCGAGCCGGGGGGCCGGCACGCCATGCTGTTCGGAATCAACGCCCGGGTGAAGGCGGGCGACCGCATCCCGCTCACCTTCTCGTTCAACGTCGCACCGCCGATAACGGTCGAGGCCGAGGTGCGGGCCGCGGGCGACGAGGGGCCGCACGGAGAGCATTGATACTCGTCGCCCCAGCTAAGGCTGGGCACCGGCGGGTGAAGACCCGCGACGCTTTTCACCCCCTGGGACCCCAGCCTTCGCTGGGGTGACGGCTCCGGCGGTCTGCATTACCATCCGCGATGGAACGACAAAGGGGGAGGCAGGCATGTCGGGATTCAGGGATTTCATAGCCAAGGGCAACGTGCTCGACCTGGCGGTGGCGGTGATCATCGGGGCGGCGTTCGCGACCATCGTCACGTCGCTGACCGGCGACATCATCATGCCGGTGATCGGCTGGCTGTTCGGAGGCCTCGATTTCTCCAGCTACTTCGTCCGCCTCGGCCCGATCCCGCCGGGTTATGCCGGCGACCCGAACAATTATGCAGCGCTCAAGGCGGCGGGCGTGCCGATGATCGGCTACGGGCAATTCGCGACCGCTCTCGTCGCCTTCCTGATCCTCGCCTTCGTCATCTACCAGCTGGTGAAGGCGGCGGCACGGATGAACCGGGCCCCGGAAGCGGCGGCGGCGGCGCCGAGCGAGGAGCTGCTGGTGCTGCGCGAAATCCGGGACGCCCTCAGGGCACGCCCGTGAATCGTCGAACGAACACCTCTTCGCCGGCATTCGGCCAGAGGGGCCGGCGGGGGAACGGATGATTTCAGGTACGTTCGGAAGGGTCCTGGCCGCGGCAGCGGCTTTGCTCCTCCTGTGCGGCCCCGCCCAGGCCGCCGATCCTTTGCCCGCGGACGCGAAAGTCACTCCGGATCCCGCGGTCAGGACCGGCGCCTTCGCCAACGGCCTGCGCTATGCCGTCATGCGCAACCGCTCGCCCGGCGGAGCTGTCTCGATCCGGCTCGCCGTCCGGGCCGGCAGCTATGACGAGGAGGAGGCCGAGGGCGGCTTCGCCCACTTCGTCGAGCATATGGCGTTCCGCTCCACCCGCCAGGCGCCCGAAGGCTCGCTCGACACGCGTTTCGCGAACCTTGGAATCGCCTTCGGCCGGGACGAGAATGCGGTGACCGGGCTTGAGGCGACGATCTACCAGATGGACCTGCCGGTCGCGGACCCGGCGGCGGTCGAGCTGGAGAAAGGCGTCGTGGTCGCCGAGCTGCGCGCGCGGGCCAACCCGGGGACGATCGTCGGGCGGGAAGCCGCCCGCTTCCAGGCTCCGGAGCTGCGCTCGATGGCTCGCGACATAGGCGGTACCGAGGCCTCGGTGCGAGCCGCGACTCCGGCCGCGCTCCAGGCTTTTTACGACCGCTGGTACCGGCCCGACAACGCCCTCCTGGTCATCGTCGGCGACGCCGATCCGGACGCCCTGCTCAAGGCGGCGGAAGCGGCGTTCGGAAGCTGGACCGGCAGGGGCGCGCCGGGCGCCCGCGCCAGGCCCGCCGAGCTGGCCCGGCGCGGCCTCGACGCCTTCACGAAGAGCGACCCTTCGCTGCCGCTCGCCGGGAGCGCCTGCCGGATCGCGCCGCTCGACGGGCCGCGCGACTCCAGCCTGGAGCGGATGCGCCGCGAAATTCTCTCGCAGATCTGGGTGACGATCTTCACCGACCGCGCGGCCCGGGCCACCACCAAGGCGGGTTCCGCGCTTCTGGGAACGGCGCCGATGGTCAACAGGAGCCTGCCAGATGCACGAGTCTCGTGCCTGATCGCGGTGCCCAACCAGGGCAAGTGGCGCGAGGGGCTGGCGGAAGCGCAGGCGGAGCTGCGCCGCTTTGCCGAGACCGGCCCGACTCCCCTGGAGGTGGAAAACGCCGCCGAGCAGCTTCGGTCCCGGCTGCGTGCCGCCATCTATCGGAGCGGCACTCGCGCGACCCGCGACCTCGCCCAGGATATCGTCGATTCCCACCTGTCCGGGACTCCCTATCTCGACCCCAGGGAGGCAATGCGGGTCTACGACATCCTCGTCGCGGGGCTGACCCCGGCGGACGTCAAGCGCGCCTTCGAGTCGGACTGGAGCGGCAACGGCCCCCTGCTGGTGCTGACCGGCCCGGTGGAGGTCTCTCCGGCGGAGCTGGCGGCGGCGTGGCGGGCGAACGAGACGGCGGCGCCGCTCGCGACCTTCGCCGACATTGAAACGGCCGAATGGGCGTATCCGAGCTTCGGCAAGCGGGGCAAGGTCGCCTCGCGCCAGGTCGGTCCCGAATTCACCCGCCTCGTCTTCAGGAACGGAGCCGCGCTCAATTTCAAGCAGACGGACTTTCAGTCCGGCGGAGTCGAGATAAGGGTCCGGTTCGGCCATGGCGAGCGCGGCCTCAGGGCCGCCGACAGGGTTCCGATGACCATGGCGGCGGGCCTGTTCCCGAGCGGCGGGCTCGGCAAGATGGACTATTGGGACATTGCCAGCGCGCTCGCCAACACAACCTGGGGCTTCACCCTCGAGGCTCGGCCGACCGCCTTCCTGCTCAACAGCAGCACGCTGAGCGACAATGTCGACCAGCAGATGCACCTGCTTGCGGCCTACATGACCGATCCAGGCTTCCGGCCGCTGATCGACGAGAAGCTGCCGACCGCCCTCGACCTCAGCTACCGAATGGTCGGCACCGACCCGTCGTTCGTGGCGACCCTGGCTCTCGAGCGCGCTCTCTTCCCGGGCCGCGAATCGCTGCCGCCGAGGGAGCGCCTGGCGGCCTACCGGGCCGCCGATTTCGAGCGGATGCTGAAGCCGGCGCTGACTCGCTCGCCCGTCGAGGTGACCGTGGTGGGCGACATCACCGAAGACGCCGCGAGGAATGCCGTGGCGGCGACCTTCGGCGCATTGCCGCGCCGCCCGGCGCTTCCTGCGCTGCCCGCCGGCCCCGGTCCCTTCCGCCATTTCCCCGAGCGACTGCCGCCGCCGGTGACCGAGACCCATCGCGGTCCCGCGGACAAGGCCGCGGCGGTACTCGCCTGGCCGCTCTTCGTCGCCAGCCCGCAGCGGCGGCAGGAGGAATATGCGCTCCACATGCTGCGTTCGATCTTCGAGACTCGCCTGCTTCGCCAGGTGAGGGTGGTGATGGGCAAGGTCTATGCGCCGAGCGTCGCCATGGCCTCTCCCGACCATGCCGACCAGGGCATGCTGAGCGTGGCTCTGGAGGCCGCTCCCGGCGAGATGCGCCCGCTGGTCGAGGCCACGCTGGCCGTCGCCGGCGATCTGGCCAAGGGCGCGATCGGCCAGGACGAGCTCGACGCCGCCCGAACGCCGGTCATTGCTTCGGGCGACCAGGCATTGCGCGACAACGGCGCCTGGGCGTCGATGATCGCCCATGCCGGGACCGACCGGGCCGCGCTGCGCGAGCTCACCGCCCTTCGCTCCGACCTCGAGGCGCTGACCATCGAGGACGTCCGCCGGGCGGCGGCCACCTGGCTCACCCCGGCGCCGATGCTCTCCCGGGCCCTGCCCGCGGCGCGTTGAGGGGGCTCTACTCCCTCTCCCCTTATGAGGGGAGAGGGGTCTTGCGGCTCGATGACGAGCGAATGCCGGAACCGCCTGGAGTTTGTCCTATTGTGTTGGAAGCGAGACATTCGTCATTCCGGACTTGATCCGGCATCCACCTTCTTCCTCCACCGGAATTGAGAAAAAGGTGGACCCCGGATCAAGTCCGGGGTGACGATTCTGCTTCGGCAGGACAAAGTCTAGAAGCGCTTGCGGACGGTGAGACCGATCGTCCTCGGCTGGCCGACATGGAAGCCGAGCCGGGCACGGCCGCCCCGCTCCCGGTCGAAGGCCAGGATCGCATTCTCGTCGAACAGATTGTTGACGTAGACCATGAACGACAGGCCGCTCTTCATGTCGAGCCCCGCGCTCAAATTGACCAGCTGGTAGTCGGGCAGCTTGAGGTCGAGAGTCGTCGAAGCCCCGGCCGGAGCCCCGCCGAACGGAAGGCCGTGGACGAAGGTGCGCGGGTTGTTCTCCTGGTCTCCCGGCTGGGTGAAGCGGGTGCCGACATGCTGGACGGTGGCTCCGATATAGGCCTCGTCCTCGCCCCCGCCCATCGGGAAGGTGTAGAAGGCGCTGGCCGCGATCTGGAACCTGGGCACGGACGGCAGCCGGTTGCCGTCGCGAATGCCTTCGAGCACCTGGCCGTTCTGCTTCAGCCTTGTCTCGTCGAACTCCGCTTCGACGAGGCTCCCTGCGATCGACAGGTTGAGCCCCCCGGCCGGCCGGGCGCTGAGCTCGAATTCCAGCCCCTTGGTGTGCGCATCGGCGTTGAACACCACCCGCGACGAGCAGGAGCCGGCATCGGCGGTGACCTGCAGGTTCTTGATGTCGGTGTAGAAGGCGGCGGCGTTGAAGCTGATCGGTCCGAACTGCGACTTCACTCCGGCTTCGTAATTCCACAAAGTCTCGTCGTCATAGCGGTCGAAGCCGCCATAATCGATCCGGTCCTGGGCGCTGCACAATCCCTCGTTGAGCGGATCGTTGACCCCGCCCAGCCGGAAGCCCTTCGAAGCCTGGAGGTTGACCCTGACATTCTCGCCGGCTTCGTAGCTGACCAGGAGCCGGGGCGAGAAGCCGTCGGACTTGGTCTCGTCGGTCTGGTTGTCGCCGTTGGAGAAGAGACCGCCGGACTTGAAGCCGCGCTCCTCCTTGAAGTCGTAATAGCGAAGACCCGCCGTGGCGGTCAGGGCGTCGGTGATGTCGTAGCTCGCCTCTCCGAACAGCGCCTTCTGCTTGATGTCGTAGGGCAGATCGGCGTTGTAGGGCGAGTTGAGCGGGAAGCCGTTCGCCACCGCGGCCGAGGTGCCGGCGCCGAAGCGCGCGTCGGTGAAGGCGTCGTAGCCGGGGGTCGGCAGGCGCTGCGCATAGACCCGGTTGACGTCGGAATAGAAGGCCCCGATCAGCCACTGGAAGGGCCCGTCGCCGCTCGACGAGGCCCGAACTTCCTGGGTCCAGGTCTTGAGATCGGTGGTGTCGACGAGGTTCGAGGGCAGCATCACTCCGGCGGTGGGGAAGCCGAGATCCACCGAGACGCTTCCGGTCAGGGCGCTGGCGTCGCGGCTGACCAGGATGTCGCGGTTGATATAGGTGGTCACCGAAGTGAGCTCGACGGCGCCCAGGTCGAGGCTGGCGGTGAGGTCGGCCAGGAAGGTATCGTCGGCGAACTTCTCGTCCAGCAGCAGGAATTGCTCGCGCTCGCCGAACGTCACCGCCGGGCGAGTGGTGGTGAAGCGGTTGGCGTAGAGGTTGTAGACCTCCTGGCGGTTGAAGCCGTTGGCTCGGACCTCCTGGTAGACGACGCGCGGAGTGATCGAGATGTCGGGGGTCGGCTGGAACAGCACAGAGATTCGGCCGCCGGTGCGGCGCCCGTCGTTGACGTCCTCGTCGATCCCGCCGCCCTCGCGGCGCGCGTCGATGAAGCCGGCATATTCGGTGTGATAGCCGACGGCCCGAACCGCGGCGGTGCCGCCCAGAGGCAGGTTGACCGCGCCCTTGAGATGGCCCCCGAACCGGTCGCCGTCGACGAGGTTGATATTGCCCTCGGCCAGGCCTTCGACCTTGGCGACGTCCGGCTGGTTGGTGATATAGCGGATGGTGCCGCCGACCGAGCCGGACCCGAACAGGGTGCCCTGCGGGCCGCGGAGGGTCTCGACCCGGTTCAGGTCGAACAGGTCGAGGTCCGGCTGGAAGAGCGACAGCGAGATCACCGATTCGTCGAGATAGACTCCGACCTGCTCCTTGACGCCCGGCTGGTCGCGGATGATCTGTCCGGCGGAGACTCCGCGGATCGACACCTGGCTCTGGCCCGGCCCGAGATTCTGGACGTTGAGGCCGGCGACGTTGCGCGACAGATCCTCGATCGTTCCGGCGCCGAGGCGCTGGATGTCCTCTTCGGTCTGGGCGTTGATCGAGAAGGGCACTTCGAGCAGGGTCGTCTCGCGCTTGGTGGCGGTGACGTAGATGGTGGAGTCGCCGGTCTCCTCCGCCGTTTCGTTGGCGGCCTGCGCCTCCTGCTCGGCCTCGGTCTGGGCATGGGCCGGCGAGGCGGCGGCGATGCACGCGGCGAACGAGGCGCCTGCGAGGAAGACGGCCTTGCCGAAGCCGTTGCGGTTCCAGAGACGAGCCATCTTGCGTTTCCCCTTGTTATGGCGGTGCAACAATTCCCCGTGCGAAGCCCGAAAATCAAGACGAACGGGGCGGGCACGGGGGAAATCCGCCACACTGTTGCCGAAACGTTACAGCCCCTGTCACGCTGAACTTGTTTCAGCATCCAGGGCGGATGCGGCCGCGAGGCGGAGACCTGGACGCTGAAACAAGTTCAGGATGACGGTTGTGTCCACGGCTTGGCCGCGCTTGACTAATCACGGCCCAGCCCAAATGCTGCCGCTTTGCGGAGGGGCGGATGGCCAGGATGACTCGCCGGTCGGCGATCAAGGCTGGAGCGGCGGCGGCGGCGGCGGCCGCGGTCGATGCGCCGTCGGTCGCCGCCTCGCGGCCCCCGGACACGATCGTCGTCGGAGCGGGCGTGTTCGGCGCCTGCACTGCCCGCTCGCTTCAGCGCGCCGGGCGGAAGGTGCTTCTGATCGACGCCTGGGGCCCGGCCCACGCGCGTGCCTCGTCCGGCGGAGAATCGCGGCTGACCCGGGGGAGCTACGGCGCCGACGAGGTCTACACGCGCATGGCATGGGACTCGCTCGCCGAGTGGCGCGCGCTGTCGGCACGCGCCGGGCTGCCGCTGTTCCACAAGGCGGGCGTGCTCTTCTTCTTCCCCAGGGCCGAGGATTATGTCCGCCGGACGGTGGAGGTGCACCGGCGCCTCAAGCTGCCGACCCAGCTCCTGGAACGGCGCGAGATGCGCCGCCGCTTCCCGATGATCGACTTCGACGGGGTAGAGCTCGGCTTGTGGGAGCCCGAGTTCGGAGCGCTGATGGCCCGGCGGGCGGTGCAGACTATCGTCGCCGAGTTCGTCGCCGCGGGCGGCGAATATCGCCGAGCATCGGTCGAGCCGCCGCAGGGGGGCGAGGGAGCGCTCCAGCGCGTAACCCTGCAGGACGGCGGAAGATTGTCCGCCGCCCGCTACGTCTTCGCCTGCGGGCCCTGGCTTCCCAAGCTGTTCCCGGACCTGCTCGGCCGCCGGATCTTCCCGACCCGGCAGGAGATATTCTTCTTCCGGCCGAAAGCCGGCGACGGTCGCTTCGGGCCCGGCTCCCTGCCCGGCTGGGCCGATTTCAACGCCGGCGACATCTATTACGGCGTTCCCGACCTCGAAGGCCGCGGCTTCAAGATCGCTCACGACCGGCACGGGCCGCCCATGGATCCCGACCAGGGCGACCGCACCCCCTCCCCCGCCTCGCTCGCCGAGGTCCGCTCCTATATGGAACGGCGCTTCCCGGCCCTTCGGGGGGCTCCGCTCGACGAGGCGCGGGTCTGCCAATATGAGAACAGCGCCAATGGCGACCTGCTGATCGACTTCCACCCGCGGCGGCCCAACGTCCTGCTGGTCGGCGCCGGCTCCGGCCACGGCTTCAAGCACGGCCCCGCCGTCGGCGCCTATGCCGCAAAGCTGATCATGGGGACGCTCGCCGCCCCCGAGCCCCGCTTCTCACTTGCCTCCAAGGGCGAGCGGCAGGACCGGGCGGTGCATTGAAGGAGAGAATGATGGAACAGCCGATCGACTCGTTCCGCTCCTCGACCTGGGGCTGGCTTCGAGGCACGCTCGCCGGCTGGGGGACGATCGCTCTCGTTCCGGTCGGGATCCTGCTGACCGCGGTCGCGCCGCCCGAGATCGGGCGCTGGCCGATGGTGCTGACGGCCGTCGCTTTGCTGATCGTGCTTTGGAAATGGTTCGAGAACATGGCCGCCCGCTACGACGTCTGCCCGGACCGGCTGATCGTGCGCGAGGGCATCTTCATCAAGAGCCTCGACGAGGTCGAGCTCTACCGGGTCAAGGACGTCCGCCTCGACTTCAGCCTGATCAACCAGATGGCCGGGATCGGCACCATCACCGTCACCTCGAGCGACCAGACGACCCGCGACGCCCCGCTCATCCTTCGCCACGTCGAACGCGCCGCCCACCGCCGCGAGGAATTGCGGCGGCTGGTGGAGGCGGCGCGGCAGAAACGCCGGGTGCGCGAGATCGACATGATGCACGAGGATTTTTGAGTTAGGCGGGATTTTTACGCTTTTTAAGAGCGGACAGGAATATTCCGAGGGGATGAACGCTCTCGCTTCGATCACCATTGAGCAAGAAAAGCGGCTACCGAGCCGGAGCCGATGGGATGGAGATATCTTTCGCAGCCGCTTGATCGACAAATTGGCTCAGGTCGAGGCGTGGGCCGTGGACAGACTGCGCGCGGCGCAAGATGGCAAGAAATTGCCGGGCACTTCCGGCCTGAGGTTGGGGGCAGTGCGAAAGCTGACAGATACCCACCCGGACCTCTTCAGGAAGGCGGCGACTGCAGCACGACTGCTGGATGAAATCAGGATCTTCCAGGATATGCGCTCGCATCTAGCGCATTCGAAGCTCACCCGAACGCAAGCTGAGGATAGATCCATCTGGGTTTTCGAGCGCGCGGATAGCGACCCGGCGGTCCCATGGAGCGGCCGCCTCGTCATTCGTGAATGCGAATCCTGCCGGATCATCAAGCGAGTGAGCGACCTGGCCCACCAGTTGAGCCAGCAGACTCCGTCATCCCGGACTTGATCCGGGATCCATGAACTCAGTCGCGGGCAAGTTCGCGCGGGCCGTGTCAATGGATTCCGGCTTTCGCCGGAATGACGATGTGTCCTAACCCTTCCGCGCCACCCCGACCATTGCCGGTCTGAGCAGCCGGTCCTTGATCATGTAGCCCGCCTGCATCTCCTGAACCACCGTGCCCGGCTCGGCATCCGCGCTGGGCAGCTCCATCATCGCCTGGTGCTTGTTGGGATCGAGCGGCTGGCCCATCGCTTCGATCCGAGTGATGCCGTTGCGCTGGAAGACGGTGTCGAGCTCGCGCCCCGTCGCCTCGATCCCGGCGATCAGAGCCTTCATCCGCTCGTCCTGGCGCAGGTCCTCGGGGATCGCCGCAAGGGCCCGGTCGAGATTGTCCTTCACCGAGAGCACGTCGCGGGCGAAGCCGGTCGCAGCGTAGGCGGCCACGGTCTGCTTCTCCTGCTCGAGCCGGCGGCGAACGTTCTGGGTCTCCGCCTGGGCGTAAAGGACGTGCTGGCGGACCTGCTCCAGCTCCTTCACCAGCTCCGAGAAATCCTGCTCGGGCGCCTGCTCCCCGGCGGCGCCGTCCCGGCCTTCGCCGGTCTCTTCGTTGGTCTCTTCGTGCAGTTCCTGGTCTTCGTTCATGCCATCAATCTCGATAGTGCCTGTGCCGTGAAATCCACCATGGGTACGACCCGCGCATAGTTCAACCGCGTCGGACCGATCACTCCCACCACTCCGACCACCTTGCCCTCCCGCCCGCGGTAAGGCGCGGCGATGACGGAAGATCCGGAAAGCGCGAACAATTTGTTCTCCGAGCCGATGAAGATCTTCATCCCCTGGCCCGCCCGGGCGCTGTCGAGCAGCCGGACGATCTCCTCCTTGCCGTCCAGCTCCTCGAGCAGCTGGCGGACCCGCTCGAGGTCGGCGGCGGCTCCGGGCTCGAGCAAATTGGCCTGGCCGCGGACGATCAGCACCGGCCGCTGCGCACCGTCCTCCGACCAGATTGCGAGGCCGCGGTCGATCAGCTGGCGGGCCGCATCGTCGAGCGCCGCCTTGCCGGCCTGGATCTCGGCGGCAAGTCGCCTTTGCGCCTCCGGCAGGGTGAGGCCCGACAGCCGGGCGCTGACGTAATTGCCGACCTCGGTGAGGGCCGACGCGGTGATCCCGGCCGGCAGGTCGACCACCCGGTTCTCGACGCTGCCCTCGGCGCCTACCATCACCGCCAGCGCCTGGGTCGGCGACAGCTGGACGAAGCCCAGCTGCCGAAGCACCGGCTCCCGCTTCGGGACGAGGACGATTCCGGCGCAGGCGGAAAGGCCGGACAGAGCGGCGGTGGCGGCGGAAAGCGCTTCCTCGATCGGCCCGCCCCGCTCCAGCCGGGCCTCGATCGCCGCGCGCTCCTCCGGGCTCGGCTCGGCCGCCTGCATCATCCCGTCGACGAACAGCCTGAGGCCGGTTTCGGTCGGCACCCGCCCGGCCGAGGTGTGGGGATGGGCGAGCAGCCCGAGCTCCTCCAGATCCTGCATGACGTTGCGGATCGAGGCCGGCGACAGGTTGAGGCCCGGCAGCTTCGAGATGGTCCGCGACCCGACGGGGGCGCCGGAGCCGAGATAATTCTCGACCACCATCCGGAAGACTTCCCGGGCGCGTTCGGTGAGCTCGCTGACGGGGGTGGATGCCATGGGGGGCTATGTAGACGTATCGTCACCCCGGCGAAAGCTGGGGTCCATGGCGGTCGCGGGCGGAGGCAGCTTTGATTCCAGCTTTCGCTGGAATGACGGAGTGGGTACAGCCCGCCGTCTCAATCGAAAGGAGCAACATGCGCCCATCCGGACGCGCGCCCGACCAGATGCGGGAGATCGTGATGGAGGCGGGCTTCACCCGCCACGCCGAGGGGAGCTGCCTGATCAGCTTCGGCGAAACAAGGGTGCTGTGCACCGCGTCCGTGGAGCAGAGCCTGCCGCCCTGGCTGCGCGGCAAGGGCAAGGGCTGGGTGACCGCCGAATATGGAATGCTCCCGCGCGCGACCCATACGAGGGGCCGCCGCGAGGCCGCGGCCGGCAAGCAGTCCGGCCGTACCCAGGAGATACAGCGGCTGATCGGCCGCTCGCTGAGGGCCGTGGTCGACCTGCACGCGCTCGGCGAGCGCCAGATCACCGTCGACTGCGACGTCATCCAGGCCGACGGTGGCACCCGCACGGCGGCGATCTCGGGCGGCTGGGTGGCATTGAGGATCGCCGTCGACGGACTGCTCCGCCAGCAG
>DATHBY010000348.1:0-4848 GCA_035295885.1 Allosphingosinicella sp. | reverse complement strand
GAAGAATGCGAGGGAGGCCGGGACGTGGCAGGAGGCGCTGGGCGCCGCCGGAGTCGCCCTCGCGGTCTTGCCGCTCGACCACGGCTTCACCACCGCCGACGTCGCCTTGCTCACCGAGCAGGACATGCTCGGCGACCGGCTCGTCCGCCGCCACCGCCGCCGCAAGTCCGCCGACGCCTTCGTGTCGGAGCTCTCCAGCCTCAGCCAGGGCGATCTCGTCGTCCACGCCGATCACGGCATCGGCCGCTACGAGGGGCTGACCCGGATCCCGGTTGGCACCAGCCCGCACGATTGCGTCGCCCTCGAATATGCCGGCGGCGACAAGCTCTACGTTCCGGTCGAGAATATCGACATCCTCTCGCGCTACGGCAGCGACAGCGACGGAGTCGCGCTCGACCGCCTGGGCGGTGAGGCGTGGCAGCGCCGCAAGTCGCGGATGAAGGAGCGGATCCGCGAGATCGCCGGCGAGCTGATCAAGACCGCGGCCGAGCGGGCCCTGAGGCCGGGAGCGGTGGTCGAGCCCGACACCAGCTACGCCGCCTTCGCCGACCGCTTCCCCTATGAGGAGACCGAGGACCAGGACCGGGCCATTTCCGACGTCTTCGACGATCTCGCCGCCGGCCGGCCGATGGACCGGCTGGTCTGTGGCGACGTCGGCTTCGGCAAGACGGAGGTCGCGCTTCGAGCCGCCTTCACCGCGGCGATGGCCGGTCACCAGGTGGCGCTCATCTGCCCGACCACCCTGCTCGCCCGGCAGCATTACAACACCTTCTGCGAGCGATTCCGCGGCTTTCCGATCGAGATCGGCCGACTCTCCCGGCTGGTGCCGCCCAAGGAGGCGGCGACAACCAGGGAAGGACTCAAGGCCGGCAAGGTGGACATCGTCATCGGCACCCACGCTCTGCTGGCGAAGACGGTGGAGTTCAGGAATCTCGGCCTGGTCATCGTCGACGAGGAGCAGCGCTTCGGAGTCACGCACAAGGAGCGCCTGAAGGCGATGCGCGCCAACGTCCATGTGCTGACGCTGACGGCCACCCCGATCCCGCGGACGCTTCAGATGGCGATGTCGGGCCTTCGCGAGCTCTCAGTCATCCAGACTCCGCCCGTCGACCGGCTGGCGGTGCGGACCTACGTCATGCCCTGGGACCCGGTCGTCATCCGCGAGGCGCTGCTTCGCGAGCATTATCGCGGCGGCCAGACCTATTTCGTGGCTCCCAGAGTCGCGGATCTCGCCGACCTCGAGCAATATCTTCGCGACGAGGTGCCGGAGGTGAACACAGTCACCGCCCACGGCCAGATGGCGCCGACCGAGGTCGAGGAGAGGATGAGCGCCTTCTACGACCGCAAGTACGACGTGCTGCTCTCGACCACGATCGTCGAGAGCGGGCTCGACATTCCGTCAGCCAACACCCTGATCGTCCACCGTGCCGACCGCTTCGGCCTCGCCCAGCTCTATCAGCTGAGGGGCCGGGTCGGCCGAGCCAAGATCCGGGCCTATTCCTATCTGACGACTCCGGCGACCCGAACCGTCACCGAGGCGGCCGACAAGCGCCTTCAGGTGCTCGCCAACCTCGATTCGCTGGGGGCGGGCTTCCAGCTCGCCAGCCACGATCTAGACATCAGGGGTGCGGGCAATTTGCTCGGCGACGAGCAGTCCGGTCACATCAAGGAGGTCGGGTTCGAGCTCTACCAGTCGATGCTCGAGGATGCGATCCTGGCGGCCAAGAGCGGGGGCGATCTGACGGCCGTCGACGATTTCTCGCCGCAGATCACCGTAGACGCTCCGATCATGATTCCGGAAATCTACGTCCCCGACCTCGACCTTCGGATGGGCCTCTACCGGCGGATGAACGAGCTGGAGAAAGGCGAGGAGATCGAGGCCTTCGCCGCCGAGATGATCGACCGCTTCGGCAAGCTTCCCGATGAAACCGACAATCTGCTGAAGGTCATCGAGATCAAGCTGAACTGCCGCTCCGCCCAGGTGGTGAAGCTCGACGTCGGCCCCAAGGGGGCGCTCGTCCACTTCCACAACGACACCTTCCCCGACCTCGAAGGCCTGATCGCCTATGTCCAGCGCCTCAAGGGGACCGCGAAGCTGAGGCCGGACAGCAAGCTGGTGATCACGAGAAGCTGGCCAGACGCCCCCAGCCGGGTCAACGGCGCGCTTCAGCTGTCGCGCGGGCTCGCGCGGATTTTGTCTGCCCCCCCATCGTAGATGGGGAGGCAGGCGGAGTCACCCCGCCTTTGCCTCGCTTCGTCCCGCCCTTCGCAACCTCCCGGGCGCGGTCCGGTTAACCGCTCCACATCTGGAGGAAACGACGCGATGTTCCTGGTCTCATTGATGCTTGCCGCTGCTTCCACGTCGGCGGTCAAGCCCGAGATCGCACCGCGCCGCGACGTCGCCCGCCCCGGCGCGGCGGCCGCCTCTGGCCGAAGGTCGAAGCGCCTGGTCGAGTTCGAAGCGGCGGTTAAATCCCTTCCTCCCGCCGCCGCCGACAGGCAGGACCAGGATTCCGGCCCCAAAGGCATGTAGAAACGCTCTCCCCGGCCGGGAGAGGGGTCGGCCCGAAATCCTGTCTCACTAGGCAGGCGAATCCGACAGCCGCCGGTACAATGCATCGGCGATGAGCGCCCGGATCGCGACTGCCCTGAGATCGGCCCAGCGTTCCGGCGCCAGGCAAGCCTCCAGCGCAGGCTGCAGGACGCGCAAGGCCGCCAGCTCCTCATGCCCGGAGGGCAGGGTTCGAAGCAGCAAGCCGGCAGCCGCGGGATCGCGATAGGCCGCGCAATAAGCCATCCAGCGCCACGCGAGGATCTGCCTGTCCACAGCATCGAGGCCGTCCGGATCGGCGGCGGTCAGCCGGGCGCTGAAGACCTGGACCGTCTCGACCGGCGAGGCGGCCGTCAGAGTGAGCCCTCGCCTCGCCGCTTCGACGGGATACAGCGCCTCCGCAATCGCGCCCCGCAGCAAATAAGCCTGCATTCGCAGCTGGCCGGCGGGACGGCATCCTTTGCGCCCGCGCGTGAGGGCTCGGACCAGAGCCGCTTCCTCGGCCGTCCCGGGGGTGGCTCGAAGCAGGCTTGGGGCCTCCCGGGCCATGGCCGCGCACGCCGAATAGGCCCGCAGGGCGGTTATGGCCGACGCCTCGCCGCGCGGCACCGGCCTCTCCCAGCGCGCAATCCCGGTCGCGGTTCCGTCCGCCGCCGCGGCTCCGACGGTCAGCGACGCGAAGGCCGCGGCCGCGATCAGCCGGAGGTATCCGTTCGGCCTGATGGCGGCGATCAGCACGTCATCCGGCCACCAGCCCCGCCAGCGTCTCCACGTCCACGGGCGGGGAGCACAGGAAGCCCTGGAAGAGGTTGCAGCCCTCGCGCGCGAGCAGGGACAGCTGCTCCTCGGTCTCCACCCCTTCCGCTATCACCTCGAGGCCCAGCGAACGCGCCATGTCGATGACGCTTCGCACCACCACCTGGTCGCGCGGCGACCCGCTGATGTCCTCGACCAGGCGCTTGTCGATCTTGAGGTAATCCAGCGGCAGCGCCTTCAGATAGGCGAGGCTCGAATAGCCGGTGCCGAAATCGTCGATGGCGACCCGAAGCCCCCCTTCCCTCAGCCGGGCGAGCAGGTTCGCGGCGGCGCCGAGATCCTCGATCAGGCCGCTCTCGGTAACCTCCACGGTAAGGCGACCGGCATCGAAGCCGGTCTCGGCGACGAGCGTGATGAACTGCTCGGCGAAGCCGGGGCGGACGATGTCGGCGGCTGTGATGTTGACCGACAGCCGGAGGCCGGCGAGGGCCTCGGGCCAGGCTGCTGCGGCGGCGACCGCCTTGCGCTGGACGTGGTCGGAAAGCTGGACGAGGTAATCGGAGCGCTCCGCGACGCTGAACAGGGTCATTGCTCCAAGCTCGCCGAAACGAGGGTGGCGCCAGCGGGCGAGCGCCTCGGCGCCGACGATCCGCCGGGTGGCGACCGAGACCTGGGGCTGGAAGAGGATCTCGATCTCGTCCTTGTCGAGCGCCCGCCTGAGGTCGATCTCGAGCTGGTCGCCCAATGCGCTGTCGCTGGCGGCGCCGGCGTCGACCACCTTGACCGGCCCGGCCTCGCTCGATTTGGCCTCGGCGAGAGCGGCGCTGGCCCGGCGGAGCAGGCCGGCGGCGTCCTCGTCCCCTTCGGAGGCGACGACCCCGACCCGGCTGCCGAGGGTGATAACATGATCGCCGGACATGAACGGCCGGCCGATCGCCTCGACCAGCTGGCCGGCGAGGAAGCGGCCCTCGCCGAGGCTGGTCGGAGCGGCGAGCAGGATCGCGAACTCGGCGCCGGCGATCCGGGCGACCAGCCGGCGGCGCCCGTCCGAATCGGCCAGCCGCTCGATCCGCCGGGCGGCGGCCTGGAGCACTGCGTCGCCGGTCGGGCGCCCGAAGGCGGCGTTTATCGTGTCGAAGCGGCTCACCGCCAGAAGCAGGACGACGAGCGCCGGCTGCCCCTCCCCCTCCAGCCTGAGCTGCCGCTGGATCCAGGCGCGGGCGGCGCGGCCGTCGCGAACCCCGGTCATCGGGTCGCGCGACTGCCAGGCCGCGCCTTCCAGCGGAACGATCGCCTCGGTCCGGCCGACCACGCCCTCGCCCTCGACCCGGACGTGATGGGCCAGGCGGGCGCCCTCGCCCTCGCCGTCGGTATGGGCGAAGGCGGTGGACTGGCCGGTGGCGAGCAGCCGGTCGATCGCGCCGCGCGCCGCCCTGCGCCCGTCGGGGTCGAGCTTTCGGAACAGCTCCATCAGGCTGATCCTCTGTCCCGCTTCCTCGCCCAGGCCGGCGCGGGGCGCCAGCGCCGGGCTCAGCTCCACC
>DATHBY010000347.1:0-4943 GCA_035295885.1 Allosphingosinicella sp. | reverse complement strand
CGAGCTCGGGCTCGTCCCATGAAGCTTCGGCCGGAGGATCGAGCTCGAGCGGCTCGGCATTGGGGCCGTCCGCCCAGACCGGGCTGGCTCCGGGCTGAGCGGCCGCGGCGAGCGCATTCGTGGCCTGATGGGCGATGGCGGAGGCGGTCGCGCTGTCGGCGATCTCCTTCCAGTTGATCACCCCGTAGATGAAGTCGATCGCCTCCCCGGTGGAGGAGAAGGGCATGAGGATGCCTCGATACATGGTGTTCCTGCCACGCTGGCCGACGAACTCCGCCTCGAAGCCGATCGGCGCCTTGTTGGCGATGATCTGCAGATAATGGTCGGTGAGGCGCGAGAGGAGCGAGCGCTTGGGCACCTCGCTGATCCGGCGGACCTCGCCGATCAGATCGCATTCCTCGCGCAGCGCGTCGCCCAGCCAGGCCACTTTCGGATCGTCGCTGCCGTCCGAGAAATCGAGCAGGACACTGTTCGGGCCGAAGTCGCCGAGCGCTTCCGGATCGAGCGCCCGGATCGACGGATAGGCCCGGCCGTCGAGCAGCGAGACCCAGTAATTATAGGCCCGCACATGCATTCGCCGCTCGTCGAGGCCGATCTCGGGGGGCACCTCGATGCCGCCGTCTTCGTCCGCCACGCCGTAGTCCGGCTGTTCGTCAAATGCCCGCAGGCTGTCCATCAGGCGGTCCTCAAGCTCCCCAGTAGGGCGAGCTTTGCACCGGTCGTGGTTGAAAAACCGTTAAGGTTTGACGGCCGCAGAGCCGTCACTTGTCAGCGCCCGCCGCCGCTGTTAGACGCGCGCCCTCCTTCCGGAGCGCCGCTTTAGCTCAGCCGGTAGAGCACATCATTCGTAATGATGGGGTCGGGTGTTCGAGTCACCCAAGCGGCACCACCGGCTTTCAGCCTCAGGAATCCTCCGTCAGAAGACGTAAGTGCAGCCCGATTGCGGCGCGCCGTCGCGGCTGCCGAGGAACAGGCCGGTCAGGCGCAGCCGCCCGTCCACGAGCTCGGCTTCGCCTTCGAGGTCGAGGTGTGCCGGGACGAAATTGCCGCCTTCGACCTTCAGCCGGAGCTGCCTGGTGGCGGGGTCGAAGGTGTAGCTGCCCCAATAATCCTGATAGGTCTCGAACGGCATGAAGGTGACGGAGAAGCGGTTCTCCGGCCGGAACTCCAGCTCTCGGACCGGCTCCGGCGCCCAGCAGCCTTCCAGGCTGCGCTGGGACCAGCTTCCGGTAAGGACCACCTCGTCCTTCGCGACGACCCGGAACCGCAGCTCGACCGGCTTGTCGGAGTGACGGAAGCCGACCCCGACGATGGCGCCGGGCGGGGCGTCGGGCGCGATGGTGACGGTGGTGCGGTCGGGGCTCAGTGTAGCCGGCCCGGTGACCTTCCAGCCGCTCGTGCATCTGAGCGGGATCTCGACTGTCCCGGACGGCGAACGGTCGACCATCGGCCTCACCCGAACGGCGGCGCCCTGGCGGTAGATGGTGGTGTCGGTGCCGACGAAGGCGAAATGCCACCCCATGGGCTCGCATTCCGTGTCGGGAAGCGTGGGGGGCGTCGGGGCGGCGGGCTGCTCGGCGACCTCGGCGATCAGCTCCTTCCTCAAGGTGCCGAAGCTGCGCCGGCCGACCTGGCGTTTGCGTCCGTAGATTATGTCGCCGATCCGCCCCTGATCCGCGCGCCACAGATCCAGCCTGTCGCTGCGGCCGCCCAGCCGCACCTCCGCGAACTGGCGCGACCCGCCCAGGTACCAGGTGCGTCCGGGCTCGCATCCGCCCGCCGGATCCGCCGATGTAAGATGCCTGGCACGACCTCCGGACGAGGCTCTGCCCTCGACCATGTCGCGCAGCGAAGCGGCCAGGAGCGGGCTGGTGTCGTCAGGATCCGGGCTCCGTTCCGCCGCGCAGAATTGCCGGACGAGATCGACCAGCCGCTCGCGCTCCTCGCCCTCGCGCATCTCCATCGTCGGCACGCACCCGGCCAGGATCAAGGCGGAGAGCAAGGCGGAACAGGCAAGCTTCATCGGGAAAGCTCCGGCAGCGGCGAAACGGGGCCGATCCCCGAAGTCGCAGGCTGGAGGCATTCGCGGCCCGGATCAAGTCGGCGAGGCGTCCCCTGTCCCGCGGTCGCAAGCCACGATTTTCCCAATCGCCTCCGGAACCGGATTTTATCTACGTAGTTACAACAGGTTCACCTTCATGCCCGGAACCGAACCGCCGGGGCCGGGTTTCAGCAGCGTTAACAGCTTCTTCATCATCCAAATTGTTCAAGGGGCAATAATATTGGATTTTGGTCGAGCGCGGCCCTCCGGGCCGTCGACATCCCGCACCAGCCAGGGTGGTTTCCCGCCGCCCGCCCTTATTGCCGCCGGCGCTTCGCTCCGCGACGAGCGCTGCGGTTGAGCCACGCCTGTACCTCCTTTTCCGCACGCGCCGCTTCGTCACCGAGGCTGCGCCCGTTCGCGTCCCCAGACCCACATCGTTGAGGAACCAGCCGAATGTGCAGAATCTGCTCGAACAAGCTTTTTAACGCCAGCGACTATTCGACCGGCCTCTCCGGACTTGGAGGCGCTCCGTCTTATGCGCGCCTCCAGGCCCACCTCCAGGCGGCCGCCGACAGCGTGTTCGGCTATAACCTCACCACGGCATTCGTCCGCGACGGCATCGGCGACGATCCCCCGCCGAACCAGGCGCTCGCACCCCTGGCCACCACGACCGATAACGTTCCCGACGGCATCACCGGCAGCAACCCCGTCATCACCGTCGGCGGCCCGCACATCATCTCCACCACCGACACCCCCGGCGACCAGGATTTCTACAAGGTCGAGCTCCAGGCGGGCGTCAAATACAATATTGGGATGTACGGCGCCGTCGGCGGGCCTTCGGGCGTGCCTCAGCCCGACGCCTTCATCGAGCTCTACGACGCCGCCGGGAACCTGATCGCCTATGAGGACGGCAACGGCCGCACTCCGAGCGGCGAGCTCTACGGCCTCGACGCGATGCTCACCATCACCGTCGCCACGACCGGCACCTATTACATCAACGCCCGCGCCTTCGACCAGGAGATGGACGACGACACCACCACCGGCGACACGATCGGGGACTACGACCTGTTCGTCGAGATCAACACCGATCCGCCGGCGCCGGTCGATGCCCAATATTATCCCATAACGAGCCCGCTGCGCTCGATCGACTGGGGAACGCAGGTCGACGGGACCGTCCGCAACCCCGACGGCAACGAGGGCACCCGAGTCACCGGCAATGCCCAGGGCACGCCCGACAGCAAGGGCGCGACGGTCGGTTACTGGGGGCAGTCGACCGAGGGCAAGAACGTCATCAAAATCTATTTCGCCAAGCCCGGCGACGTCTACGTGTCCAGCGATCCCACCGATCCGGGCCTGCCGCCGGCGATCGTCGCGGTCGGCGCCAAGGACTTCGAGATCACCGCCATCTGGATCGCGCTTCGCGAGTTCGAGAAGGTCGCCGACATCGTCTACGTCGAGACCCAGAACCGGGAAGAGGCGGACTTCCACTACGTCACCTACAGCGGCACTCCTGGGCCCGGCATCAGCCTGCTCGGCTCGATGAACCCGCCGCAGGAGAATGACGAGGGCCTCGCCCAGTTCAACTCGGGCGACTATCGCTGGAGCGCGACCAACCTGCAGCAGGGCGGCTTCTCGTTCGTCACACTGATCCACGAATTCGGCCACGGTCACGGCCTCGCCCATCCGCACGATACGGGCGGCGAGTCCACCCGGATGCCGGGCGTCAAGGCGATCATCAACACTCCGGCCGGCCCGGTTCCGGAGCCGACCAACACCTATCCCAATTACACGCGCGGCGAGTTCGACCTCAACCAGGGCGTCTTCACGATGATGTCCTATCAGGACGGCTGGGAGACCTCGCCCTACGGCAATGCCAAGACCGACGTCGGCTACGGCTATCTCGGCGGCCTGATGGCGTTCGACATCGCCGCCATCCAGGACAAATATGGCGTCAACGAGGAATGGGCGACCGGCGACGACGTCTATACCTTGAAGGACGTCAATGCCGCGGGCACCTTCTACAGCTCGATCTGGGACGCCGGCGGCAACGACACCATCGTCTATGACGGGGCCAGGGACGCCAATATCGACCTTCGCCAGGCGACCCTCAAATATGAGTTCGGCGGCGGCGGCTTCGTCTCCTACGCCTATGGGATCTACGGCGGCTTCACCATCGCCAACGGAGTGACGATCGAGAATGCGATCGGCGGCAGCGGCAACGACAGGCTGACCGGCAACGCCGCCAACAACCGCCTCGAGGGCAATGCCGGCAACGACACCTTCTACCTTTGGTTCGGCGGCGGCGACGACACCGCGCTCGGCGGTTCCGGCAACGACGTCTTCTTCTTCGGAGGCACCTTCACCTCGGCGGACGTCGTCCGCGGCGGCGCCGATTCCGATATTTTGGTGCTTCAGGGTGCTTACGGCGCGCTCGCGCTGACCGGGAACGTCACCGAGATCGAAGGCATATCGCTGCTCGGCGGCAACAACATGAACTTCGGCGAGCCGGGGACCAACCGCTACGATTATTCCATCACCACCCACGACTCGAACTTCGCCGCGGGGCTGCAGGTGAAGATCAACGGCGCCGCTCTGCTCGAAGGCGAGGATTTCACCTTCGACGGCTCGGCGGAAACGGACGCCAAGTTCGTCGTCTACGGCGGCAGGGGCAAGGACACCCTCACCGGCGGCCTCGGCAACGACATCTTCTTCTTCGACGCCGGCCGCTTCGCTTCCGGCGACACGGTCAACGGCGGCTCCGGCTATGACGGAATGTTCCTGCGCGGCAATTACACGATCGACTTCAACGCGCCGGGCTATACGGGCCTGTTCACCAGCATCGAGAACCTCACCCTCACCTCCGCCACCGACGAGCGCTATGCGCGCGGCGGCGGCAGCG
>DATHBY010000346.1:0-4059 GCA_035295885.1 Allosphingosinicella sp. | reverse complement strand
ATCTGGCACGTCGACGTGGCGAAAAGCTCGAACGTCTGCGTCGCCGATCCGGCGAAAGTCACGCTGTGGCGGGCGGATCCGGCCAAGGCCGTGACGCTCGACATCGGGGGGCCGGATGGCCGGGCGAAGCGGCTCGGCTGGCCGGCCGGCTCCAGCACCCTCGCCTGGCCTTCGGACCTGCCGGTTACGGAAGGGGCCTTATACCGCCTCTCGCGAAGCGGCGGCGCGGCCGCGGCCGGAATCCGTTTTCGCACCATGCCCGCCAGGCCCGCCGGCCTGGAGGAAACGGCGCAGACCCTGATCCGCAACCAGTGCGAGGCCCAGCTCGATGTCTTCATCGAGACGGTGAAGCTGCCGGAATAGAGTTTGTCCTATTGTGATGGAAGCGAGGCATTCGTCATGCCGGACTTGATCCGGCATCCACCTTCTTCCTCCACCGGGATTGAGAAAAAGGTGGACCCCGGATCAAGTCCGGGGTGACGATTCCGCTTCGGCAGGACAAAGTCCAGTCCGCGACGTCATTGCGAGCGAAGCGAAGCAATCCAGCAGAGCCTCCGAGGCCCGCTGGATTGCCGCGTCGCTTCGCTCCTCGCAATGACGGTCTTACCCCGTCGGGAAACCGCGCTTGCGCATCAGCGCCTTCACGTCCGGATCGCGGCCTCGGAACTGGCGGTAGGCCTCCGCCCGGTCCGTCTCGTTGCCGGTCGAGAGAAGGAAGCGCCGGAAGCGGTCCGCGGTCGCCTTGTCGAACGGATTGCCCGCCTCCTCGAAGGCCGCCCAGGTGTCGGCGTCCATCGTCTCCGACCAGAGGTAGGAATAATAGCCGGCCGAATAGGCGTCGGACGAGAAGAGGTGGTTGAACTGCGGCAGACGGTGCCTCAGCACGATCTCCCTGGGCATCCCGATCTTCGCCATCGCGTCGCGCTCGAAGCGGTCCGGATCGACGATTCCGTCGGGATCCATGTGAAGCATCATGTCGACGATCGCGGCGGAGAGATATTCGACCGTGGCGAAGCCCTGGTTGAACGTCTGCGCCTTCTGGATCTTGTCGACCAGAGCCTGCGGCATCGGCTTGCCGGTCTGATAATGCCTGGCGAAGCGCTGAAGCACCGGCGGGGTCAGAAGCCAGTTCTCGTTCACCTGGCTGGGATATTCGACGAAGTCGCGCTGCGCGCCGCCGAAGCTCGGGTATTTGACGTCGACCAGCAGGTAATGGATCGCGTGCCCGAACTCGTGGAAGAGAGTCTCCGCGTCGTCGAGGCTGATCAGCACCGGCTTGCCCGGCTCGCCCTTGGTGAAATTGTTGTTGTTCGACGCGAGCACGATCTCGTCGCCGAGCAGGCCCGCGCGGCTTCGATAGGTGGTCATCCAGGCGCCGGAGCGCTTCCCCTCCCTCGCGAAATTGTCGAGATAGAAGAGGCCGACCGTCTTGCCGTCGCGCTTGTCGGTGACCTCGAAGGTGCGCACGTCCGGATGGAAGACGGGGACGGTCCCCGTATTCTCCTTGAACCCCAGATCGTAGAGCTGGCCGGCGGACCAGAACATCGCCTCGACCATGTTGTCGAGCGCGAAATAGGGCTTGATCTCGTCCTGGCTGAGGTCGAACCGCTGCTTGCGGACCTTCTCCTGATAATAGCGATAGTCCCAGGGCTCGATGGTGATCTTCCGGCCTTCCTTGCGGGCGAGCGCCTGCTGGTCGGCCACTTCCTCCTTCACCCGGGCCACGGCCGCGGGCCAGACCCGGTTCATGAGGTCCATCGCCCGCTCCGGGGTCTTGGCCATCGTGTCCTGCATCCGCCATTCGGCATGGTGCTTGAAGCCGAGCAGCCTGGCCCGGTCGGCTCGGATCTTGACGATCCTGGCGATGATCTCGTTGGTGTCGTTGGCGCCGCCATTGTCGCCGCGGTTGACGAACGCGCGCCACACCTTCTCGCGAAGAGCCCGGTTGTCGGCGAAGGTGAGCACCGGATCGACCGCCG
Organism: Allosphingosinicella sp.; assembly: GCA_035295885.1. Taxonomy (GTDB): domain Bacteria; phylum Pseudomonadota; class Alphaproteobacteria; order Sphingomonadales; family Sphingomonadaceae; genus Allosphingosinicella. The sequence continues at coordinate 2,080 of DATHBY010000346.1, read as the reverse complement.
AGCGGGTGTTCTTGATAGCGTAGGTCCGGGCCGCCTGGCCGCGCTCCCTGGCGGCGGCGGCGAGCGCCGTCTTCACGTCCTGCGGAACGCCCTTCATCTCGGCCTCGGTGGCGCTGATGTAGGTGCTCTCGTCGGCGAGGACCCGCTCGGAGAAGGTGGCGAACAGCGTCGCGAGCTGCTGGTTGTACTCGGAAAGCTGAGCCTTCTGCTCAGCGTTGAGGTTGGCGCCGCGGCGGACGAAGCTGTCGTAGAGCCGGGTCAGGAGCCGGTCCTGCTTGGCGTCGAGGCCGAGCGAGGCCTTGTTCTGGTAGAGCGTCTTGACCCGCTGGAAGAGCTTCGGGTTGAGGATGATCTCGTCCGAGGCGGCCGAGAGCTTGGGCGACCATTCCTTGTCGAGCGCCTGGTAGGCCGGGTTGGTCATGTTGCTGGTCATGACTCCGAACACGGAGAGCACCCGGTCGAGCCGCTGGCCGGTCTTCTCCAGCGCCTCGACCGTGTTGGCGAAGGTCGGCGCCTCGGGGCTGTCGGCGATCGCCAGCACTTCGCGGCGCTGCTCGTCGATTCCGAACTGGAGCGCCTGCGGGAACAGCTCCGGCTTCACCCGGTCCCAGGGCGGAACCCCGTCATAGGGGCCGGTCCAGTCGGCGAGGAGGATGTTGTCCGGCACCGTCACCGCCGCCCGGGCGGCGGCGGCCGCGGTGGCGGAGTCCTCGTTCACGGCCATGTCGGAAGTCCTGCTTGTGGTCGCGCAGCCCGCGAGGGCCAGAGCGGCGGCGCCGCCGAGAAGAAATGACTTCAAAACCGGTCTCCCAAAGATGTTCCAGATCAGGTGTCGTCGCCGTCGGCTATAGAGGCGTGGCCCGCCCCGGCAACTGTTCCGCGCTTGCGAATTTGGAATTCGCCGCTCAGCTTTCCCAGCTGTTACTCCTCGCGACATTATCGGGAGATGTACGGACTTCGCCTCACTCCCCGCAGTCGAGGTCGATCGCGGATTTGCGGGTCGAGCGGCCGATCGTCGCGGTGACCTCGATCCGGCCGGCGCAGCCGACGTCGGTCAGCCAGAGCGCCTTCCAGGTCCGTCCCTTCCCGGAGGTGAGCAGGCTCGTGAATCGCCGCTGGCCGATCACCTTGCCCTTGCCGCCCCGAGCCACCACCGACAGCGGCTGGGCGATATTCTCTCCGGCCGCGCCGCGGACCTCGACCAGCACCAGCAGGTCGTTAGCCGCCTCCTCGGCCGAGCCTTCGCCGATGATCGTGTTCCAGCCGGTGAAGTCGGCGGGCGGAGCGATGTCCCTGGAGAGCCTGCCCGAATCTTCGTAGAAGAGCTGCATCCGGATCGTTCCGACGCTCGGCGCGGAGGCGGCCGAAGGCGCGGCGAGCAGGGCGACCACCAGGGGTGCGATCATCATCCTATCATCTCCGTAGCGAGTGCACGTCGTATAGCCTTCCCTGAAACTCGCTTGAAAGCGTCTCGCGCTTTGGCACATACTTGCCCGTCCCGGGGGGTGTAATTTTTCCGATGGAGGCGACCCGCAGTCTGGCGTTAAGCGCACTGGCGGCCTCGCTGCTCCTCGCGCTCGCCGTCTTCCTTCCCCCGGCCGGGGCGCAGCAGGGCGCGGGCCGGGGCGCCGGCGCCTATGTCGGAGTCGCCACCTGCGCCGGCTCCACCTGCCATGGCCGGAGCGAGGCGACCGGCGCCGTCGTCCGCCAGGACGAATTGCGCCTGTGGCAGGACCCGTCCAGCCCCGCCGGCGCCCACAGCCGCGCCTGGCGAGTGCTCACCGAGCCGAGGGCCAAGGCGATCGCCGCCCGCCTCGGAGTGGGCGAGGCGGCGAGCGCTCCGATGTGCCTGGGCTGTCACGCGACCCCGGCCGCCGCCGGAGCCCGAGGCGCCCGCTTCCAGGTCTCCGACGGGGTCGGCTGCGAGAGCTGCCACGGGCCCGCCTCCGGCTGGCTGGCGAGCCATTATGCGGTCGGCGGCACCCACGCCGCCAACGTCGCGCGCGGAATGATCCCGCTCGACGATCCGCGCGCCCGCGCCGGCCGGTGCCTCGACTGCCATTTCGGAAGCGCGGACCCG
>DATHBY010000345.1:0-3802 GCA_035295885.1 Allosphingosinicella sp. | reverse complement strand
CGGGTAGAAGCCGAGGCGCTGCACCACGTCGGGCCGGTTGACCCCCGCCGCCTCGACCCGGATCAGCACCTCGCCGGCGCCCGGTTCCGGCACCGGCCGCTCGACCGGCTCAAGCACTTCCGGTCCGCCCGGCGCGGCCGGGTCGATCGCCGTCATCATAACAGGGATTGCGTCCATGCGGTCACGCCTCGCGCCGAAAGCGCGGCGGCGCAAGCCCTTCGGGTTGACGGCGCGGCCGGGAAGGGGGATTCTCACGGCCATGGACCTCGACGAGCTCTTCCCGAACAAGCCCGAGGATCCGCTGACCCTGCTCGGGCGGCAGGATCTCGACCCGCTGTCGGTCGACGAGCTCCACGCCCGCATTGCCGCGCTTGAAGCCGAAATCGCCCGGGTTCGCGCGAAGATCGATGCCGCGGTTAACCACCGGGCAAGCGCAGAGCAGCTATTCAAGAAATGACCAAAGCCGGGGAACCTTCGGCCTTTTCCTCAGCTTTTTTGGAGGTGCGCTTGATGAAGGGAATGGCACGCCCGACATTAAGGCCATGTAGTCCGTGAATTTTGCGGGCTTTGAGGAGTAACCGACTTGCCTTCCTTCGCCCGCGAACTCGAACAGACCCTGCATACCGCACTGGCGGAAGCCAGCGGCCGCAGGCACGAATATGCGACCCTCGAGCATCTCCTGCTCGCGCTCACCGAAGACGCCCACGCCTCCAAGGTGATGAGCGCCTGCGGAGTCGACCTGCGGGAGCTCAAGGAAGCGGTGCGCGCCTATCTCGACAGCGAGCTCGAGGCCCTCAAGGTCGACGGCCAGACCGATCCCTCCCCGACCAGCGGCTTCCAGAGAGTCGTCCAGCGCGCCATCCTCCACGTCCAGTCGTCCGGCCGGGACGAGGTCACCGGCGCCAACGTCCTGGTCGCGCTTTTCTCCGAGCGCGAGAGCTACGCCGTCTATTTCCTTCAGCAGCAGGACATGAGCCGCCTCGACGCGGTCAGCTACATCAGCCACGGAGTCGGCAAGGGCGAGGCCGCGTCCGAGCCGCAGGAGGTCAAGGGCGTCGAGGAATCCAAGCCCGAGGAGGGCAAGAAGAAGAACGAGAGCGCCCTTAAGCAGTTCACCGTCAACCTCAACGAGAAGGCGCTGAGCGGCCGCGTCGATCCGCTGATCGGCCGCGGGCCGGAAGTGGACCGCACCGTCCAGATCCTGTGCCGCCGCTCGAAGAACAACCCGCTCTACGTGGGCGATCCCGGAGTGGGCAAGACCGCGATCGCGGAAGGGCTGGCGCGCAAGATCATCGAGGGCGACGTTCCCGAGGTGCTGAAGCCCGCCGTGATCTACTCCCTCGACATGGGCGCCCTTCTCGCCGGCACGCGCTACCGCGGCGATTTCGAGGAGCGGCTCAAGGCCGTCGTGACGGAGCTCGAGAAGCTTCCCGACGCCATTCTCTTCATCGACGAGATCCACACGGTGATCGGCGCCGGAGCCACCTCCGGGGGAGCGATGGACGCGTCGAACCTGCTCAAGCCGGCGCTTTCCGGCGGGACGATCCGCTGCATCGGCTCGACCACCTACAAGGAGTTCCGCAACCATTTCGAGAAGGACCGGGCCTTGCTCCGGCGCTTCCAGAAGATCGACGTCAACGAGCCGACCGTGGAGGACACGATCAAGATCCTCGGCGGCCTTCGCTCGGCGTTCGAGGAGCATCACAAGGTCAAGTACACGACCGACGCGATCAAGGCCGCGGTCGAGCTTTCGGCGCGCTACATCAACGACCGCAAGCTGCCGGACAAGGCGATCGACGTGATCGACGAGGTCGGCGCGATGCAGATGCTGGTGCCGCCCAACAAGCGCAAGAAGACGATCACCACCAGGGAGATCGAGGCGGTCATCTCGACCATCGCCCGGATCCCCGCGAAGAGCGTGTCGGCCGACGACAAGAAGACTCTCGAGCATCTGGACCGCGACCTGAAGCGGGTCGTGTTCGGCCAGGACAAGGCGATCGAGGTCCTCTCCTCGGCGATCAAGCTGTCTCGCGCGGGGCTTCGCGATCCCGACAAGCCGATTGGCAACTACCTCTTCTCCGGCCCCACCGGAGTCGGCAAGACCGAGGTCGCGCGCCAGCTCGCCTCGATCATGGGCATACCGCTGCAGCGCTTCGACATGTCCGAATATATGGAGCGCCACAGCGTCTCGCGGCTGATCGGCGCGCCTCCGGGCTATGTCGGCTACGATCAGGGCGGCCTGCTCACCGACGCGGTCGACCAGCATCCGCACTGCGTGCTCCTGCTCGACGAGATCGAGAAGGCCCATCCCGACCTGTTCAACATCCTCCTCCAGATCATGGATAACGGGCGGCTGACCGACCATCACGGCAAGACGGTCGACTTCCGCAACGTCATCCTGATCATGACCACCAATGCGGGCGCCAGCGACATGGCGCGCGAGGGGCTCGGCTTCGGCAACAACACGCGCGAAGGCGAGGACGAGGAAGCGATCAAGCGGATGTTCACTCCGGAGTTCCGCAACCGCCTCGATGCGATCGTGCCCTTCTCCTACCTGCCCACCGAGGTCGTATCGCGGGTCGTGGACAAGTTCATCCTCCAGCTCGAGCTCCAGCTGGCGGACCGCAACGTCCATATCGACCTCGACGACGAGGCGAGGAAGTGGCTGACGGCGCGCGGCTACGACAAGCTCTACGGCGCCCGGCCGATGGGCCGGCTCGTGCAGGAGAAGATCAAGCAGCCGCTCGCCGAGGAGCTGCTCTTCGGCAAGCTCATGCACGGCGGCGAGGTCAAGGTCACGATCAAGGACGACGCCCCGACCTTCGAGATCGTCGCCGCGGCGCCCAAGGCGAGCAAGAAGCGCGGCAAGAAGGCGGAGCCGGAAGGCGAGCAGGGCCAGCCCCAAGGCGAGCAGGGGCCGGGCGAAGCCGGCCAGGCCGAGGAAGGCCAGCCCGAGCAGGCCTGATGCGCGTCCTGCGTCACTCCCGCGAAAGCGGGAACGCAGGCGGCCGCCGCACGGGGCACAAACGCTTGCTGGACTCCCGCCTTCGCCGGAGCGACGCTATTTCCTTACCCTGAAGGAGCGGCGGGGATGGGAAGAATAAGGTGGGGCGGCAGGCGCGTCCGGTGGATCGCGGCGGCGCTCATCCTCGCCTTGGCGACTGCTGCCGCACTGTGGGCGATCAGCCGCGCACGCTGCCTCGCGCTGGTGGGCGAGATCGTCTGCCGGGTGGAGACCGAAAAGCCGATGGTCGCCCTCACCTTCGACGACGGGCCGACCGAACATGGAGTTGCAGCCGTGCTCGCCGCGCTCCGAACCGGCGGCGCGCGAGCGACCTTCTTCCTGATCGGCCGCGAGGTCTCGGAGCGGCCTCACCTGGTCCGCCGGATTGTCGCCGACGGCCATGAGATCGCCAATCACAGCCTCACCCACCGGGTGATGATCGGCCGCTCCGCCGGCTTCTACGATACCGAGATCCGCGAGACCCACCGCCGGATCATCGCCGCCGGAGCGCCGGCCCCGAAGCTGTTCCGGCCGCCCTACGGGAAGAAGCTGTGGGGCCTGCCGGCGGCCGTCCGACGGCACGGCTACACGATGGTGATGATCGACGTCGAGGAGCCCGAGGTCGAGGATCCGCGCGCTTATGCCGATCGCCTTGTCCGCGACGCGAAGCCCGGATCGATCCTTCTGATTCACCTCATGTACCGCGCCAACCGCACCGCGCGGGAGGCGGTGCCGCTGGTGATCGAGGGGCTTCATGCGCGCGGCTTCCGGATCGTCACGGTCGGCGAGCTGCTCGCC
>DATHBY010000344.1:0-1693 GCA_035295885.1 Allosphingosinicella sp. | reverse complement strand
ATGCGCGATCCCGCCGCGCTTCAGGCCGCCGTCGAGGCGCTTCCGGAGCCGTTCCGCGGAGTGGACCTCCTCCTCAACAATGCCGGCCTCGCGCCGCCGATGGAGCCGCTCCAGGATAGCTGCATCGAGCCGGCGCTGCGGTCGATCGACACCAACGTCACCGGACTCGTCGTCCTCACCCGCTCGCTCCTCCCGACTCTGATCGAGCGGCGGGGCGCAATCATCAACATTAGCTCGGTCGCCGCGACCTATCCCTATCGCGGCGGCGCGGTCTATGGAGGCACCAAGGCCTTCGTCAGCCAGTTCTCGCTCGACCTCCGCTCCGACCTGCACGGCAGCGGAGTGCGGGTCACCTCGATCGAGCCCGGAATGGCGGAGACCGAATTCACGCTGGTCCGCAACGGCGGCGACCGCGAAGCCTCCGACGCCCTCTACCGCGGCGCCAATCCGATGACCGCCGGGGATATCGCCGAGACGATCTTCTGGGTCGCCACCCTCCCGCCCCACCTCAACATCAACGTGCTGGAGCTGATGCCGGTCAGCCAGAGCTTCGCCGGCTTCCAGGTGGCTCGGGAAGAAGAGTGAGGTTTCCATCGTTGCGAGAACCGAAACGACGAAGCAATCCAGCTGCGAGGCGACTGCCTCTGGATTGCCTCGGCTTGCTCGCAATGACGGCTGGACGAAGGCCGGTGCCGCTTGACCCGCTCCCGGCAGAGGTGCTTACGCCGCCGCCATGACCGACATCGCCTCCCGCCTCGCCGAGCTCGGAATCGAGCTTCCAGCGCCCGCCGCTCCCGTTGCCGCTTACGTACCGGCGGTGCTCGCCGGAAATCTGCTTCACATTTCCGGCCAGGTGTCATTCGAGGACGGCGAACTGCTCACCGGCCGGATGGGCGAGCACCGCGACCTCGAGTTCGGAGTGCGCGCCGCCCGCGCCTGCGGGCTGATGCTGCTCGCCCAGATCGACAAGGCGGTGGGGCTCGACCGGGTCGAGCGTATCGTCAAGCTCGGCGTGTTCGTGAACAGCGCGGGCAGCTTCACCGACCAGCCCAAGGTCGCCAACGGCGCCTCCGAGCTTATGCAGGACGTGTTCGGCGAGGCCGGCCGCCATGCACGCGCCGCCGTCGGAGTGCCGGTGCTGCCTCTGGGGGCCGCGGTCGAGATCGATGCCGTCGTCCAGATCAAGGCTCTCTGAGCTCGAGCGGCTCGGAGCCGTCCCCTTCGCCCATCGCGGCCTGCACGGCGCAGGGCTGGTCGAGAATAGCGGCGGCGCCATCGCGGCCGCCGTCGCCCGGGGCTTCGGAGTCGAGCTCGACGTCCAGCTCAGCCGCGACGGCGAGGCGATGGTCTTCCACGATTACGAGCTCGACCGGCTGACGGCGGCGGAAGGGCCGGTCGCGGCGCTGACCGCCGCCGAATTGCAGGCGATCCGGCTCAACGTCTGCAACGAAGCCATGCCTCGCCTGCCCGAGGCCCTGACCGCCATCGCCGGACGGGTGCCCCTGATCATCGAGGTCAAGTCGCCCGATCGGCGCGTCGCCCTCCTGTGCGCGGCCGTGGCCAAAGCCGTTGCCGGCTATGGAGGCCCGGTCGGCATCATGTCGTTCAACCCCGAGGTCGGCGGCTGGTTCGCCCGCAACGCGCCCGCTGTGCTTCGCGGCCTCGTCGTCACCGAGAGCGGAAGGCGCGGACT
>DATHBY010000343.1:0-5288 GCA_035295885.1 Allosphingosinicella sp. | reverse complement strand
CCGGAAGCTTGCAGCTCCCGCTCCATGGATAGAGGCGCGGCGGGCGCCGCCACCATCCGGGGGAGTCGAGGGCCGGATGGTCGAACGTCTCGCCTTTGGAATAGGCCTTGGCGGCGTGAGCGATCACGGTCGGGCGCGGGGTGCCGCTGCGCGCGTCGAAGGCGCCGGTGTCGTAATGGCCATTGCGCTCGGTCAGAAGGAAGCGCCAGTCGACATTGCCGAACATCGACCAGATGGTGACGGCGCGAAGGTCGATCCCCTCGCCGCGCAGCCGGGTCGCCGTCTCCCAAACCTCGGCGAACCAGCGCAGCTGCTCGTCGCGGTGGCAGCCGTGATGGACCTCGGTGATCGCGATCGGGATTCCGTAACGCTCCCAGGCTTCCCTGAGCCGCGGCGCGAAGCCGGTATCGTCCTCGAGCCTCTTCACCCTCACGGCTTCGGCATCGACATAGGTGTCGCGGCGGTTCCCGCCCGGCTGGAGCCAGGGGTAGAGGCGGGTGCGGTGGTCGAGGAACCGCTCGCTGGTCAGATAATGGTTGATCCCGATTATGTCCGGCCGCGCCTCGCCGCCCTCGAACATCTCCATCTCGCCCCAGCCGACCCCGGCGCCGAACAGGATCTTGTGCCACGGATGGCGGGAATCCACCCGCCCGGCGAGGAGGTCGAGGCTCAGCCAGCGCCGCTCGTTCTCGTGCGCCGCCTGGTAGCGAAGGGGCGCGGTGGAGAAGGTCTTGCCGAGATCCTCGGTCTGGACGAGCTTCGCCCCCGGGATCGCCCCTCGGATCGCCCGCATCGCCTCGAGCGTGCCCTTGCACTCGTTGGCGAGCGAGCGGAGGAAGGTCGGATAGTCGCGGCCGTGCGGATACCAATGGCCGTACAGGCCGGAGAAGCGCGCGGTGGTGAGCGGCTCGTTGACCGGGGTCCACATCTCGATCCACGGGTAACGCTCGGCGACGCGGGCGGCGTAATCGGCGAGCTTCTTCGGGAAATCGGGATCGAGAAGCTCGGTATATTTCGGTCCGGAGCCGTGGTGGAGGAGGCCGCCGATCACCTTGATGCCGCGCTCGCGAAGCATGGCCAGCCGGTCGTCGGCCCAGGCGAAGTCGAGCCGGTCGGGCCGCTCGGGCGCGACCGCTTCCCAGAGGATCGGGAAGCGCACCGTCGTCAGTCCGAGCTCGGCCATCAGGTCGATGTCGCTGCGCCGGTCCCTATGTCCTGTTTCCGCCGCCTGATCCCGATACGCGTCCTGGAGCCGGACAATTGTGCATTCGGCGCCCCCCCATAACTCCGGCGGAGGCGTCCTGCTTTGATCTGCCATTCCTTGTGCGTTTCCGATTGTGGCGGGTGAGTAACGAACTCCCCTCGTAAAGATACGGTTCCGCACAAGAGTGGGCGTCCTAAAGCAGGTTATGGAGATTCCGGCCAGAGCTAAAACAGGTTAGCGAATTTCACGTCTGTTTATGAATTGGGTAACCTTTCCCGTGCGATGCTCCCTGCGCAGAGGGAGAGTGCGATGCGTGTCCAGCACCAGGAGCTAAGCTTCGAGGACCGCCGCTGCGAACCGCGCCACGATGACCTGATCGACACCGCAATCATCCATTTCCGCGGCGAGCGCCATTCGGTGCCGGTGCTCAACATATCGACCCGCGGCACCATGATCGAGAGCGGCCTCGCGCCGCGTCTCGGCGAGACGGTGCTGGTCGAATTCCCCGAATGCAGCCGGATCCACGCCTTCGTCCGCTGGGCGCGCGACGGGCGGATCGGGTTGAACTTCGGCCATGAGATGGTGCTCGGCTGATTTGCCTCCCCATGCTCCGCATGGGGAGGGCGACCATGCGCAGCATGGTGGAGGGGTAGAAGCACTGACCTCAGTGGCTCCAGCGGGAACCACCTTATCCCATCTACCCCTCCACCACAGTTCGTGTGGTCCCCCTCCCCATCTGGCGATGGGGAGGCCAATCACTTCCCCAAAGCCCTCAGCACCGTCGGAGTGATCCCGCTCACCATCCGCTTGATCCCCTGGAAGTTGGGATGGACGCGGTCCGGCAGCGCCAGCGCCGGATTGCCCGCCACTCCGGCCAGGAAGAAGGGGTAGAGCTCGGTGCCGTGCTCGCGGGCGAGGTCGGGGAAGATCCGGTTGTACTCGGTCATGTAGCGGCTGCCGAGATTGGGCGCGGCGAGCATTCCGGCGATCAGCACCGGTATGCCGCGGCGCTTCAGCTCCGTCACGATCGCGTCGAGGTCGGCGCGCGTCTGCTTCGGCGGCAGTCCGCGCAGCATGTCGTTGGCTCCGAGCGCGACGATGGCGAGGTCGGGCCTGGTCTTGAGCCCGTCCAGGGTCCATTTCAGCCGAGCCCGGCCCTGAGCCGCGGTGTTGCCCGAGACTCCGGCGTTGGTGACGAAGGCGCGCACGCCGTTGCGGCGGAGCATGTCCTCCAGCTGCGGAGCGAAGCCCTGGCCGGGCGGCAGGCCGTAGCCGGCGGTGAGGCTGTCGCCGAAGGCGAGAACGTGGACGTCCTTGGCGGCCGCCGGTGCTGCGGAGGCGGCCATGATCAGCAGCAGCGCGTGGACAAGCCGGCGAAGCGTCCCATATGGGCACCGTAACGACATCGGATTTCATTCCCCTTCATGACCGGCTCCTACGTTATCGACGCTTCGAATGTCACGCTGGCGCTCGGCTCCGGCGCGGGCCGGGTCGAGATATTGCGCGGTGTCGCGCTACAAGTCGCGAGCGGCGAAAGCGTTGCGTTGCTCGGGCCTTCGGGAAGCGGAAAATCGTCGCTGATGGCCGTGCTCTCCGGCCTCGAGCGGGCGACCGGCGGCGCGATCCATACCGCCGGAGCGGATTTCACGGCGCTCGGCGAGGACGATCTGGCCCGGGCCCGGCAGGGGCGGATCGGAATCGTCCTCCAGGCCTTCCATTTGCTTCCGACCATGACCGCGCTGGAGAATGTCGCGGTGCCGCTCGAGCTGGCCGGGCGCGACGGCGCTTTCGACCTCGCCCGCGCCGAGCTGGAGGCGGTCGGCCTCGGCCACCGCGTCACTCATTATCCGGCGCAATTGTCCGGCGGCGAGCAGCAGCGGGTCGCCATCGCCCGGGCGACGGCGCCGCGCCCCGCCCTGATCTTCGCCGACGAGCCGACGGGGAATCTGGATGCGGCGACGGGGGCGGCGATCCTCGATCTGCTGTTCGAGAGGCAGGCGGGGACGGGGGCGACCCTTCTGGTCATCACCCACGATCCGGCGCTGGCGGCGCGCTGCGGGCGGGTGCTGGAGATGCAGGATGGGCGGATCGTGAGGGATTCGAAGGCGTGAGGGGGGCTTCTCTTTGCCTCCCTGCCGCGGAGCGGCGGGGAGGGGGACCATGCGTAGCATGGTGGAGGTGTAATTGGCGCTGGGACCAGAGGATCTCGAGCGAACCGCTTACGCCTCGCCCTTTACCCCTCCACCATCCTTCGGGTGGTTCCCCTCCCCATCTGACGATGGGGATGCAAATATGATCCCCCTCCGCCTTGCCCTGCGCGACCTTCGCGGCGGGCTCGCCGGGCTTCGCCTCCTCGCCGTATGCCTGTTCCTCGGAGTGCTCGCGCTGGCGGGAGTCGGCTCGCTCTCCGCCGCAATCGTCGCTTCGCTCGCCGAGCGCGGGCAGGAGATACTGGGCGGCGACGTCCAGCTCGTCGTCTCGCAGCGCGAGGCGAATGCCGGGGAGCTGGCCGCCTTCGCCCGCGAGGGCCGGGTCAGCCAGATCACCCGGATGCGCGCGATGGCGGCCCGGCTCGACGGCGCGGAGAGCGTGCTGGTCGAGCTGAAGGGCGTCGATGAGGCCTGGCCGCTCTACGGGGCTTTCCGCGCCCAGCCGTCGGCTCGGCCGAGCGGCGGGCAGGTCGCGGTCGGGCCGGAGCTGGCCGAGCGGCTGGGGGTGCGGGTCGGCGGGCGGGTCCGGATCGGAGCGGCCGAGCTCGAGATCGCCGGCCTGATCGTCCAGGAGCCGGACCGGGTCGGGCAGGGCTTCGCCCTCGGCTCGACGGCCCTGGTCGACCGCGCCGGCCTCGCCGCCACCGGCCTCGTCCAGCCCGGCAGCCTCTACACCAGCGCCTACCGGCTGAAGCTGCCCGCGGGCGCGGATCCCAAGGCGGTCGCCGAGCGGCTCCGGAAGAGCTTCGGAGCCGCCGGCTGGCAGGTCCAGGACCGGACCAACGGTGCGCCGGGCACGCGGCGCTTCATCGAGCGGCTCGGCCAGTTCCTCACGCTGGTCGGACTCACCGCCCTGATCGTGGCCGGAATCGGGGTCGGCAACGGAGTCGCCTCCTATCTCGACGGCAAACGCTCCGGCATCGCCACCCTGAAGCTGCTCGGCGCCACCAGCCGCACCTTGTTCCTCTCCTATCTGGCCCAAGTCGGCCTGGTCGCCATAGCCTCGACCCTGGCCGGCCTGGCTGCCGGAGCCCTCGTCCCCGCAATCGTCGTCGCGGTGGCCGGAGACGCCCTGCCGGTGCCGCCGCGCCTGTCGCTCTACTGGCAGCCTTTGCTCGCAAGCGCCGCCTACGGCCTGCTCATCGCCGCCGTTTTCGCGCTGGTGCCGATCGCACGGGCGCGGACGGTGCCCGCGGCGACGCTTTTCCGAGGCGACCTCGAGCCTTCGCGGCGGCCGGGCCGCTCGGTCGTGCTCATCGTGCTCGCCGCCGCCGCCGCCATCGCCGGCCTCGCCATCGGCACCGCGCGCGAGCCGGAGTTCGCCGCCGCCTTCATCGGCTCCGCGCTCGGGCTGATTCTCCTCCTCACCTTGCTGGGGTGGCTGATCCGGTTCGCCGCCTCGCGGCTGCCGAGGCCGAGACATCCGGTGTTCCGGATCGCGCTCGCCAACCTCCACCGGCCCGGAGCGCAGACCGGCCGGCTGGTGGTGGCGCTCGGGCTCGGCCTGACCTTGTTCACGGCGCTGGCGGTGATCGAGAGCAACCTTTCCGGCCAGATCCGGACCAACATCCCCGCCAGGGCGCCGAGCTTCTTCATGCTCGACATTCCGGTGGAAGACATCGAGCGCTTCCGTTCGCTCGCGTCGAGCTCCGCGCCGCAGGGGGAGCTCGTCACCATCCCCTCGCTGCGCGGATCGGTCGTCGCGGTGAAAGGCCGCCGGGTCGCCGACATGGGCGAAATCCCGCCCGAGGCCTGGTTCCTTCGCGGCGACCGGGGCCTCACCTATTCGGCCACCCTTCCGGAGGGGAGCCGGATCGCCGCCGGGCGCTGGTGGCCCGCCGATTATTCCGGACCGCCCCTCGTCTCCCTGGACG
>DATHBY010000342.1:0-8976 GCA_035295885.1 Allosphingosinicella sp. | reverse complement strand
GGGCCTCGTCTACCAGACTCCGCACGCTTTGCTCACTCAGCTGCCGCACGAGCTCAAGGCGATCGTCCAGCGCCAGCCTCTCGCCACCTTCGACCGCGCCCACCTCACCCACTTTGCCCCCTCCTCGATAGACCTCGAGCTGGTCTTCTTCATCGACAGCAACAGTTACGGGGACTTCCTCCAGGCGCGGCAGGAAGTGATGCTCGATATCCTGCGCCGCTTCGAGCAGCTCGGCATCCAGTTCGCCTATCCGAGCCAGACCGCCTACACCGCGGCCCCCGACGGCCGGCTGATCATGCCCTATCCGGAGGCAGACGGCGGCGAGGGGTGATCCTGCACGTTCAGGGTGAGGCCGAAGCCAGGTACCGGTCAAGCCTCTCGATCTGCGCCGCCTTTTCCTCCTCTGGCAGGAACGAGCCGAGGAAGCTGTTGCGCGCCAGAGTCGCAAGCGCGTCACGGTCGAGCGCACCGGCGACCGCGCGGTAATTGTCGTTCACATAGCCGCCGAAATAAGCGGGATCGTCCGAGTTGATCGTGGCCCTGAGGTCGGCCGCAAGCATCCGGTCGATCGGGTGCGCCGCCAGATCGGGGACGACGCAGAGCTTGTGGTTGGACAGCGGGCAGACGGTGAGCGTCATCCGCTCGAGCGCCAGCCGCTCGACCAGCTTCGGGTCTTCCAGCGAGCGGTTGCCGTGGTCGAGACGATCCACGTGCAGGACGTCCAGCGCCTGCCACACATAATCCGGCGGTCCTTCCTCCCCGGCGTGCGCGACGCGCTTCAGCCCCCTCTCGCCCGCGGCCCGAAAAACCCGGGCGAATTTCTCCGGCGGATGGCCGAGCTCGGAGGAATCGAGCCCCACCGCTTCTATTCGGTCGAGCCACGGCTCCGCCTCGCGCAGAATCGCAAAGGCCTCCTCCTCGTGGAGATGCCGGAGGAAGCAGAGGATGAGCTTCGAGCTGAGGCCATGCCGCTCCCGCGCCTCCGCCATGCCGGCCAGCAGGCCCGCCATCACGACTCCGAACGGGATGCCGCGGGCCGTGTGGGTCTGCGGGTCGAAGAATATCTCCGAGTGCGTCACCGCATCCGCCGCCGCCCGGTCGAAATAGGCCGAGGCGAGGTCGCGGAAATCCTCCTCCGTCCGAAGCACGTCCGCGCCCTGATAATAGATGTCGAGGAAGTCCTGCAGGTTCGAGAAGCTGTAGGCCGCCCGCACCTCCTCGACGCTCCGGAATGGAATCTCCACCCGGTTGCGCCGCGCCAGTTCGAACATCAGCTCGGGCTCGAGGCTGCCCTCGATGTGCATGTGGAGCTCGGCCTTGGGCAGGCCAGCGATGAAGGTGTCGGGGTCGGTCATGAGGGGAGGGTAGCGCCCACGCCTTCTCACGTCACCCCGGACTTGATCCGGCGGCCACCTGCTTCAATCGGCCGGAACCCGCGGCGGCGCTGCTCGATCTCGTAGCGGTAGCGCGGCCTGATCTCGCGATCGACATATTCGCCCGCCGACGCCGAGGAAACGAGCCCCTGATACATCCGGATCGGTACGTCGAAATAGCGGCAGCGGTCGCCGCCCTTGTTCAGATGTCGAGAGTCGCCGAGCCCTCGTCGTAGAGGGCGCGGGTGATGGCGCTGGAGTCCAATTCGTGGACGTGGGCCCCGTCCACCCTCTCAGATCCCCACATCCTCGAGCGACAGCAAGGTGGCGTTGCCGCCGGCGCTGGTCGTGTCGGTGCTGGTCACCCGCTCGGCGCAGAAGCGGGGCAGGTAATGCGGTCCGCCCGCCTTCGGCCCGGTCCCCGACAGCCCCTCGCCGCCGAAGGGCTGCGAACCGACGATGGCCCCGATCATCGACCGGTTGACGTAGAGGTTGCCGACCGTCGCAAGTTCCTCGACCGTCTCCGCCGCCCGCGCGATCCGGCTGTGCAGGCCCATGGTGAGGCCGAAGCCGGAGCGGTTGACCCGCTCCACCGTCTCGGCGAGCTGCCCGGCCTTCCAGGTGGCCACGTGGAGGAGCGGCCCGAACCATTCCTTCTTCACGTCCTCGACCCGTTCGACGCCGATGATGGTGGGCGGGACGTAGAGCCCCTCGGCAGGGACTCCGACGGTGTGGATCCAGCTTTCCTGCGAGGCGCGGCGATGCTCCATCAGCCGGTCGTAGGCGCCCTGGTCGATGACCGGTCCGACGTCGGTCCGCGGCTCCGAGGGGTCGCCGACGATCAGAGCGTCCATCGCTCCCGACAGCATCTCGAGCGTGCGTTCGGCAATCTCCTCCTGGAGGAGCAGCACGCGCAGCGCCGAGCAGCGCTGCCCGGCGGACCGGAAGGCGGAGGTGACGACGTCGACCACCACCTGCTCGGGCAGCGCCGTCGAATCGACGATCATCGCGTTGATTCCCCCGGTTTCGGCGATGAACGGGATGATCGGCCGCTCGTCGTCGTTGAGAAGTTCGCGCGCGATCCGCTTGGCGGTGGCGGTGGAGCCGGTGAAGGCGATTCCGGCGATCCGTCCGTCCTCGACCAGGGCGGCGCCCATGTCCGGGCCGCCGGGCGCGAGCACCAGAACGTCCTCGGGGATTCCGGCGCCGTGGGCGAGGCCGACGGCGTAAGCGGCGATCTGGGGAGTCTGCGGCGCGGGCTTGGCGACCACGCTGTTGCCGGCGACCAGCGCCGCGCTCACCTGGCCGAGGAAGATTGCGAGCGGGAAGTTCCAGGGTGCGATGCACACCCAGGCGCCTCGGCCACCCATGCGAAGCACGTTGCGCTCGCCGGTCGGTCCCGGAAGCTCGACCGGCTGCAGCCCCTTCCTCGCCTGGGCGGCGTAATAGCGGCAGAAGTCGACCGCCTCGCGCACCTCGGCGAGGGCGTCGGGGATCGTCTTGCGCGCCTCCTGCACGCACAGATGCATGAGGGCGTCGCGTTCGCGTTCAAGCAGGTCGGCAAGACGATCGAGGCAGGCTGCGCGATCGTCGACGCTCCGCTCGTCCCAGCCGGGAAAGGCGGCAAGAGCGCGTGACACCATCCGCTCCGCCTCCGCTCGGCATTGCTCCGAGCGCTCCCCCGCGGTCTGCACGGCCGGCTTCCATTGTTCCCCGGACGAAACCGCCTTCGCCACCCGCGCCAGCTCGTCGCGGTCGTTGAGGTCGAGGCCCTGGCTGTTCGGCCGCTCCGGAGCGAACAGGTCGCGCGGCAGCGGGATCGCGGGATGGCGGGTGCCGCCGACGGCGGCGATCTTCGCCACCGGATCGGCGATCAAGTCCGCGTCGGAGAGGCTCTCGTCGGCGAGCTGGTGGACGAAGCTGGAATTGGCGCCATTCTCCAGCAGCCGCCGCACCAGATAGGCCAGCAGGTCGCGGTGGCCGCCCACCGGCGCGTAAATCCGGGTGTGGTAGCCCTGCTCGCGCACCAAAGCCTCGTAGAGGCCCTCGCCCATGCCGTGCAGCCGCTGGAACTCGAAGTCGCGGCTTGTCCCGGCCCATTCGAGGATGGTCGCCACGGTCAGCGCATTATGCGTGGCGAAAGCGGGGAAGATGTTCTTCGCCGCCAGCATGTCCCGGGCGCAGGCGAGGTAGGAGACGTCGGTGGAGGCCTTGCGCGTGAACAGGGGATAATCGGAAAGGCCCTGCTCCTGGGTGCGCTTGATCTCGCTGTCCCAATAGGCCCCCTTGACCAGCCGGACCGCGATCCGCCGGCCCGTCGCCGCGCCGACCGAGTCCGCCCAGGCGATGGTGGGGCGGCAGCGCTTGCCATAGGCCTGGACGGCCATTCCGAGCCCGTCCCAGCCCCGGAGCGACGGCAGCCCGGCCACCGCCTCGATAATGTCGAGGCTCATCTCCAGCCGCTCGCTCTCCTCCGCGTCGATCGTGAAGGCGATATTGGACTCCTTCGCCAGCGCGGCCAGCGCCTCGACCTGGCCGATCAGCGAAGGAACGCAGCGCTCGTACTGGGCGACCTCGTAGCGCGGGTGGAGGGCGGAGAGCTTGACCGAGATGCTGTGGCCGCGCTCCGCCACCCTGCCGACGGCTCGGATCGCATCCTCGTAGGACCGGAAGTAGCGCTGCGCGTCCGGGAAGGTTCGCGCAGCCTCGCCGAGCATGTCGAAGCTGGCGGTGAATCCGGCATTCTCCCTTTTTTCCATCCGGCGGATCGCTTCGTCGATGGTCCGGCCCATGACGAAGATCTCGCCCATCAGCCGCATCGCCGCGCCCACCGCCTGGCGGACGAAGGGCTCGCCGGCGCGGGAGAGGAGGCGCTTGAGAGCGCTCGCCTGATCGCTCTCGCTAACCAGCGCCCGGCCGATGACCAGCCCCCAGGTCGCCGAGTTGACCAGGGTCGAGTGCGACTTGCCCTTGTGCGAGCGCCAGTCGGCATTGCCGAGCTTGTCCGCGATCAGCTGGTCGGCGGTCTCGGGGTCGGGCACTCGAAGGAAAGCCTCGGCCAGCGAGAGGAGGGCGATGCCTTCCGACGTGTTCAGCCGATATTCCTGCAGGAACTGGTTGACCCAGCCCGACGACTGGGCGGCGCGAAGCTCGCCGAGCATCGCCAGCGCCCTCGTCTCGACGCGCCTGCGCGAATCGCCGTCGAGCGCTGCATCGCGCAGGAGCGGCTTCAGCACGTCGGGCTCCGGCGCCCGGTGCAGCTTCCTGAGTTTGGCGCGCGCGGTTGCCGTAGCGTCCGCCATATCGGTGTCCTCGCGGGGCTTGAGTCTCGTGTCCGGGGCGCTCTAGACGGCCTCCATGCCCATCGCCAGCATCGAAGACATCCAGTCGAAGGTCGGCACCGAGGTCGGAGTCTCCGACTGGATCCTGGTCGACCAGGCGCGGATCGACGGCTTCGCCGGGATCACCGAAGACCCGCAGTTCATCCACATCGACCCCGAAGCGGCGGCGAAGACCCCGTTCGGCGGGACCGTCGCCCACGGCTTCCTCACCCTCTCCCTGCTCAGCCGCATGGCCGCCGACGCGATGCTTCGGCCCGAAAACTTGAAGATGGGCGTCAATTACGGGTTCGAGCGGGTCCGCTTCATGGCCCCCGTCCGCTCCGGCAAGCGCATCCGCGGCCGCTTCACCCTCGACCGCTTCGAGGAGAAGAGGCCGGGCCAGTGGCAGTTCGTCCACAACGTCACGGTCGAGATCGAAGGCGAGGAGAAGCCCGCTTTGGTCGCCGACTGGATCGGGCTTATATTTGTTTAGATGACATCCTCCCCGCCGCGAAGCGGTGGGGAGGGGGACCACCCGAAGGGTGGTGGAGGGTAACCGACGAGGCCTCCGCCATCTACCCCTCCACCCCGCTACGCGGGGTCCCCCTGCCCATCCGCGATGGGTAGGATAAGAAGAAAGGAACCACAATGGCCACCCGCGAAGCCGTCATCGTCTCAACCGCCCGCACCCCGATCGGCAAGGCCTATCGCGGCGCCTTCAACGCCACCCCGTCGCCGACTCTGGCCAGCCACGCCATCAAGGCAGCGGTCGAGCGGGCGAAGGTCGACCCGGCCGAGGTCGACGACGTCATAATGGGCGCCGCGCTCCAGCAGGGCGTGCAGACGACGATCGGCCGCACCGCGGCCCTGCGCTCGGGCCTTCCGGTCACTGTTTCCGGAATGTCGGTCGATCGCCAGTGCGCGTCGGGGCTGATGGCGATCGCCACCGCCGCCAAGCAGATCATCGTCGAACGGATGCCGATCTGCGTCGCCGGCGGGGTCGAGAGCATCTCGATGGTGCAGACGCCCGAGATGCGGGTCGGGCCCGACCCCGAGCTCCTCTCCATGCACAACGGCGTCTACATGCCGATGATCCAGACCGCCGAGGTGGTCGGCAACCGATACACCGTCAGCCGCGAGCGGCAGGACGCCTATGCCCTGCGCTCGCAGCAGCTCACCGCCAGGGGACAGGCGGAAGGCAAGTTCGACGACGAGATCGTCCCGGTAACCGCCCGGATGATGGTCAAGAACAAGGAGACGGGCGAGACCTCGATGCAGGAGGTGACCCTCACCAAGGACGAGGGCAACCGCCCGCAGACCACGATCGAGGACCTTCAGAAGCTTCAGCCGGTGATGGGCCCGGAGGCGATGATCACGGCCGGCAACGCCAGCCAGCTCTCCGACGGCGCCTCGGCCTGCGTTCTGATGGAAGCCTCGCTCGCCGCCAGCCGCGGCCTCCAGCCGCTCGGCCGCTATGTCGGAATGGCCGTCGCCGGCACCGATCCGGACGAGATGGGCATCGGCCCCGTGTTCGCAGTGCCCAAGCTGCTCGAGCGCTTCGGCCTCGGCGTGGACGATATCGGCCTGTGGGAGTTGAACGAGGCGTTCGCGGTGCAGGTACTCTACTGCCAGGACCGGCTTGGAATCCCGGACGAGCGGCTCAACGTCAACGGCGGCTCGATCTCGATCGGCCACCCCTACGGCATGTCGGGCGCGCGGATGACCGGCCACGCCCTCATCGAGGGCAGGCGCCGCGGCGTCAGATATGTGGTGGTGACGATGTGCGTCGGCGGCGGAATGGGCGCGGCCGGGCTGTTCGAGGTGCTCTAGGAGGGTCGCGCAACCCGCCGCCTTCTTCTCCGTTGTTCCCTCGAAACGAAGGAGGTCCGCCAATGCCCGTCTCGAACCTGACGCTCGTCGAGCGAATCGCCCGGGTGCTCGCCGGGCGGGCGCACAGCATCAACGCGGAAGGCGACGATCCGTCGGCCGGCCCGAACGTGGACGAGACCTGGCACGAATATGTGAAGGACGCGCTGTCGATCCTGCGCACGATGCGCGAGCCCGATCCGGTGATGGCCGCCGCCGGCGACCCGGAGGTCTGGGAACGGATGGTCGAGGCGGCGCTCAACGTCGAGCGGGCCGTCGGCAACGCTTAGCCGGCCCAGAGCCCTAAATGCGAAAGGCCGCCCCTTTCGGGACGGCCTTTCCATTGTCAGCCGGAAATGCGGCCTGAAGTCTTAGGCGCGAACCCCCGTGGAGGCTGCGCTCACCCGACCCGCCGCACTCGGCATATGACAATGAGACATCAGACCACCTCCTTTCCGTTGTTGAACGATGCGAGGGAGATGGGGGAGGATTGGGAAAATTCAAGGGAGGCAGCAACTTAACCCCTCTCCCTGGACGGCAGAGGGAGGGGCCCGCGAAGCGGGAGGGTCAGGGCCTTCAGGGGCTGGGCACGCCCTCACCCTGGCGTCGCTTCGCGCCGGCTGTCCCTCTCCCCTGCAGGGAGAGGGGTCCTTCAATAAGGCGGCCGGTCCAGCCCCGCCGGGCTCTTGGTGAAGATCTCGCAGCCGTCCTCGGTGATGCCGACGCTGTGCTCGAACTGGGCGGAAAGGGAGCGGTCGCGGGTGACTGCGGTCCAGCCGTCCTCGAGCAATTTCACCCCCGGCTTGCCGATGTTGATCATCGGCTCGATCGTGAAGAACATGCCGGGCCGGAGCTCGGGACCGCTTCCGGGGCGGCCGGCATGGACGACTTCGGGCGCGTCGTGGAACAGGCGGCCGAGGCCGTGGCCGCAGAAATCGCGAACCACTCCGTAGCGATGCCTCTCGGCATAGGTCTGGATGGCGTGGCCGATATCGCCGAGGAAATTGCCCGGTCGCGCCTGTTCGATGCCGAGCATCATGCATTCATAAGTGATGTCGACGAGGCGGCGCGCCCGGATCGGAACGTCGCCGATCAGGAACATCCGGCTGGTGTCGCCGTGCCAGCCGTCGAGCAGGATGGTGACGTCGATGTTGACGATGTCCCCTTCCTTCAGGACCCGGTCGCCCGGGATGCCGTGGCAGACGACGTGGTTGATCGAGGTGCAGCAGCTGCCGGTGAAGCCGCGATAGCCCAGAGTCGCCGGAACTCCGCCCCGAGCCGTCATCTCGCGATAGACGATGTCGTCTATCGCCTGGGTGGTGATCCCCGGAACGACGCAGGGGATGAGCGAGTCGAGCACTTCGGCAGCCGCTCGGCCGGCGCGGCGCATGCCTTCGAAGGCTTCGGGCCCATGGAGCTTGATCGCCCCGCTGCGGCCGATCACCTCGGTGCCGCTGATCGCCTGATATTCGGTCATGGCGGGAATATAGACGCGGGAACGTGATCCGACAAACTCCGTTCGCCCTGAGCTCGTCCTTCGATACGCCAGTTCGCCAGGCTCACTGGTACTCAGGATGAGCGGAAGGCTATATCCCGCTCATCCTGAGTAGGGACTGAGCCTGGCGAAGGCCCGTATCGAAGGACCGACTGTGACCCAAGAGCGCATCTGGACCGCCGGCCTGGTCGTCATCGGGGACGAGATCCTCTCCGGCCGAACGCAGGACAGGAACATCGCCCAGATCGCCGGCTGGCTGAACCTTCAGGGTATCCGGCTCAGCGAGGTGCGCGTGGTGCCGGACGTGATCGAGCGGATCGCGGCGGCGGTGAACGCGCTTCGGGCGGAGAACGACTATCTGTTCACAACCGGCGGCATCGGCCCCACCCACGACGACATGACGGTTGACGCCATCGCCCACGCGCTCGCGGTACCGGTGGTCGTGCACCCCAGGGCGAGGGCGATCCTGGAGGATTATTATTCGACTCGGGGCGGCCTCAACGAAGGGCGGCTGAGGATGGCGAGGGTGCCCGAGGGCTCGGAGCTGATCGAGAACGCGATGTCCGGCGCCCCCGGGATCCGCCTCGGCAACCTCTTCATCCTCGCAGGCGTGCCGCACATCGCGACCCGGATGCTCGAATCGCTCGCCGGGAAGATCGAAGGCGGGCGACCCCTCCTGTCGCGGACGATCGGCTGCTGGACCGCGGAAAGCGAGGTGGCGCAGCTGCTCGCGGAGGTCGAGCGGGCGCACGAGGGCTGCCAGATCGGCTCCTACCCCTTCTTCAGGGATGGTCGCGTGGGCGCCAATTTCGTCATCCGCTCGACGGATGAGGCGGTCCTGGCGGAGTGCGAGTCGGACCTGGCCGGGCGGCTCGAAGAGCAGGGCCGCGAGGTCGTCCGGGACGGGATCTGAATTCCGTTC
>DATHBY010000341.1:0-5412 GCA_035295885.1 Allosphingosinicella sp. | reverse complement strand
GTCCCGCTCCATCAGGTAGAGCAGCACCCGCGCCGCCTGGCCCCTCGGCCCTTCCAGCCCGCCGTCGCGATCGACGAGCAGCCGGGCATCGTCGCTCGCCGCCTGGGCCAGCTCGGAGATCTGCTCCGGGCTCGCCAGCCGGAACTGCGCCTCGCCCGATTGCTTCGTCCCCAATATCTCGCCGGCGCCGCGCAGCCGAAGGTCCTCCTCGGCGATGCGGAAGCCGTCATTGGTCTCGCGCATCAAAGCGAGGCGCGCCCGGCCCGTCTCGGTGAGGGCATTGCCCCGAAGGAGGAGGCAGATCGAGCGCCCCTCCCCGCGCCCGACCCGGCCTCGGAGCTGGTGGAGCTGGGCGAGGCCGAAGCGGTCGGCGCCCTCGACGATCATCAAGGTTGCGTTGGGGACGTCGACCCCGACCTCGATGACGGTGGTGGCGACGAGGACGGAGAGGGCGCCCTGCTGGAAGGCTGCCATCACCTCGTCCTTCTCGAGGCCCTTCATCCGGCCGTGTACGAGGCCGATCTTGTCTCCGAAGCGAAGGCGCAGCAGGCGCGCGCGCTCCTCGGCGGCGGCCTGGTCGGAGGCCTCGCTCTCCTCGACCAGCGGGCAGACCCAATAGGCCTGGCCGCCGCGGGCGATGTGGCGGCCGAGCGCGTCCACCACCTCGGCAAGCCGGTCGACGCTGAGGACTCGGGTTTCGATCGGCTGGCGGCCCGGCGGCATCTCGTCGAGGCGGCTGACGTCCATCTCGCCATATTGGGTGAGGGTGAGGGTGCGCGGGATCGGAGTCGCGGTCATGACCAGTAGATGGGGCGGGCGCTCGGCCTTCGACGCCAGCATCATCCGCTGTGCGACTCCGAAGCGGTGCTGCTCGTCGACCACGGCGAGGCCGAGGCGCCTGTAGGCCACTGCCTGCTGGAAGATCGCGTGGGTGCCGACGAGGATGTCGATCGAGCCGTCGGCGAGGCCCATCAAAGTCGACTCCCGCGCTTTGCCCTTCTCGCGGCCGGTGAGGATGGCGACGTTGACCGGCAGCCCGGCCAGTTGCCGGGTCAGGGTGTCGAGATGCTGGCGGGCGAGGATCTCGGTCGGCGCGAGCAGGGCCGCCTGCGCTCCGGCTTCGACCGCGGTCAGCATGGCCATCAGGGCGACCAGGGTCTTGCCCGAGCCGACGTCGCCCTGGAGCAGGCGGAGCATCGGGGTTTCCTGCTGCAGGTCGCCCTCGATCTCGGCGACGGCCCGGCGCTGGGCGCCGGTGGCCTCGTAGGGGAGCTTGAGCGAATCGCGGAGGCGGCCGTCGCCCTTGAGCGGCACTCCGCGGCGGCGCTTCGACGACGCCCGGACGAGCATCAGGGCGAGCTGGTTGGCGAAGACCTCGTCATAAGCGAGCCGCTCGCGGGCAAGTCCGACGGCCGCGCTTCTATGGACGGTCGCGATAGCCCCCTGCCATGACGGCCAGCTGCGTTTGGAAAGGAGGCTCGGCTCGATCCATTCGGCGAGCGCGGGCGCCCGACCGATGGCCTGGCCGGCAAGATCGGCGAGGCGCCGGTTGGTGAGGCCTTCGGAGAGGGGATAGACCGGCTCGCGCTCCGGCAAATCGAGCGCCTCGCTTGGCTCGAGCACATAGTCCGGATGGACGATCTGAAGCTCCTGGCCGTACATCTCCATCCGGCCGGAGACGACCTTGGGAATTCCGAGCGGAAGCTGCTTCTTCGCCCAGCCCGGATTGTGGAAGTAGGTGAGCGAGAGGTAGTTGCCCTCGCGGTCGGTGGCATAGACCCGGAACGGACTTCGTGCGCCAGCCTGGCGATAGTCGACCGGGGTCACGACCACGGTCACCACCCCGCCGGCGTCGGCCATGTCGAGCACGTCCACCCTCTTGCGCTCGATCCAGCTCACCGGGAGGTGGAAGAGGATATCGACCACCCGGTTCAGCCCGAGCCGCTTCAAGGGCTTGGCGAGCGCCGGCCCGATGCCCTTGAGCACTTCCACTTCGGCGAAGAGCGGGTTGAGGATGTCCGGGCGCATGGGAGGCTGTTAGCGCGCGCGCTCTCTCTCGTCATGCCGGACTTGATCCGGCACCCACCTTCTGCTTCGCCGCCGGTACGGCCTGCGCTCCGCCGCCCTTGATTCCGCCGCCTGGCTGACGTAAATGCGCCTCTGCGGACCGGGCCCCTCTGGCGGCCGTCTCCTGGACGACCGCGATGTCGGACCGCATCGGGCTCAGCCCGGTGCAGTTCCACGGCCCTTCGCCCCCCTGCATCGCAGCTTCGCCCGATTTCGATGACATATCGATTCTGGAAATAGGCTATGAATCCCTATCTACCGCCCGACCCCCCTCCCCCCCGCCTCGACGAGGAGATGAGGCGAGCGGCCGCCGGAATCTGAACATCGGGCCGGCGGGCAACCGTCATGCCGGACTTGATCCGGCATCCATGAACACGGAGGCGACTCCAACTCACGCGGCGGTGCTCATGGATTCCGGCTTTCGCCGGAAATGACGGAATCCCCCGCCGGCCTCCCCCATCCCGCGGACCGGGCCCCTCTGGCGATCCCCACCGGATCGCGATGTCGGCCGCACTCTCGACAGGAGGCCCAATTGGATTTTCTCACCTTACTCTGGCTCGGCAAGCCGCTCTGGATGTGGTTCGCCTTCCTAACCATCGTCGTCGTGCTTCTCGCCCTCGATCTGGGAGTGCTTCACCGCAAGCAGCGCGAGATCGGGGTCCGGGAGAGTCTGATCCTCTCCGCAGCCTACATCGCGCTCGGCCTCGGCTTCGGCAGCTGGGTCTGGTGGTACATGGGCGAGGCGGCGGGCCTCGCCTACCTCACCGGCTTCGTCATCGAGAAGAGCCTGGCGATGGACAACGTCTTCGTCATCGCCATGATCTTCACCTATTTCGCGGTCCCGCGCCTCTACCAGCACCGGGTGCTGTTCTGGGGCATCCTGGGCGTGATCGTGCTTCGCGCGGTGATGATCGGAGTGGGCGCCGCCATGGTCCAGCAGTTCGGCTGGGTGCTCTACCTCTTCGCCGCCTTTCTCATCTTCACCGGAATCAAGATGTGGGTGATGGCGGAGAAGGAATATGACGTCGGCTCGAGCGCGGTGCTTCGCTGGCTTCGCAAGCGCCTGCCGGTGACGGAGGCCCTTCACGGAGACAGCTTCTGGGTTCGGAAGACAGACCCGGGGACGGGCCGGCCCGCCTGGTTCATCACTCCGCTCTTCCTGGCGCTGGCGATGGTGGAGATCGTCGACGTCGTCTTCGCCGTGGATTCGGTGCCGGCGATCTTCGCCATCACCTCCGATCCGTTCATCGTCTACACGTCGAACATCTTCGCCATCCTGGGCTTGCGGGCGCTCTATTTCGCGCTGGCGGCCATGGTCCACCGCTTCCACTATCTGAAATATGCGCTGGCGGTGCTGCTGGTGTTCATCGGCTCCAAGATCTTCGTCGCCGATGCTCTGGGGCTTGCGAAGATACCCCCTGCCGTCTCGCTCTCCGTGACCTTTGCCATCCTCGCCGCGGGCGTGGGCTGGTCGTTGTGGAAGACCCGCGGCGCGGCAGGGCTTCACAGGCCCGTCGTGTGACCCTGCGCCGTCGCTCCAGCGAAGGCTGGGGCCCCAAGGGGTGAGAGGCGCGGCGTTTTTCACCCCCGGGATGCGGGCCTGCGCTGGCATGACTGCGAGGGGCCAACTACATAGCCGATTCACCAGCCGCCGGGATTCTCCCGCGCGGCCTATCCTCGTTGGAGCCGCATGCAGCCTTCCGACCGCCTCAAACGTCTGCGCTTCCGGGCCTGGCACCGGGGGGTCCGGGAAGCGGACTTCATGATCGGCGGCTTCTTCGAGGCCCACGGCGCTTCCTGGGGCGAGGAGGAGATGGCCTGGTTCGAGGCTCTGCTCGAGGAGCAGGACGTCGACATCATGGCCTGGGCGATCGGAACCGCCGAGCCGCCCGAGCGCTACCGCGGAGCGATGATGCGGCGGCTCCAGACACTCGATTATATCAAGCATCCCCAGTAAATGACCGATATCCAGAAGATCCTCTCGGCGAGGCGGCCGATGACGCTGGCCGGCGCGCCCGCGGGCTTCCTGCCCTGGCTCGCAGCCGATCTCGCGCGCGCCGCGAAAGGCCGGGCCGTGTTCATCGCTCCGGACGAAGCGGCGATGCGGCACCTTCAGGACGCGGCGGCCTATTTCGCGCCGGAACTGGAGGTGCTCGCCTTCCCCGCGTGGGACTGCCTTCCCTACGACCGGGCCTCGCCGTCGCTTCGCGCCTCGTCCGAGCGGCTTGCGACCCTTCACGCGCTGCAGCGCAAGGCCGGCAAGCCGCAGCTCCTCGTCACCACCGTCAACGCCGCGACCCAGCGGACCCTGAGCTCCTTCCGGGTCCGCCAACTGGTCGCCCGCCTCGCCCCTGGCGAGCGGATCGACATGGCCAGGCTGTCGGCGCTGCTCAGCGCCAACGGCTATCACCGCACCGACACCGTCCAGGATTCGGGCGAATATGCGGTCCGCGGCGGAATCCTGGACCTGTTCCCGGCGGGCGAGAGCGAGGGGCTGAGGCTCGATTTCTTCGGCGACGAGATCGAGAGCGTCCGCCGCTTCGACCCGGCGACCCAGCGCACTACCGGCAGCGAGAATGGCGGCTTCACCCTGCTGCCAGCTTCCGAGACCCTGCTCGACGAGGACAGCGTCAAGCGCTTCCGCTCGCGCTACCGCGAGCGCTTCGGAGCCACCGCCACGGGCGACCCGATCTACCAGGCCGTGTCGGAAGGGCGGCGGCTGGCCGGGATCGACCATTGGCTGCCTCTGTTCGAGGAGCGGCTCGCCACCTTGTTCGAGCATCTCGCCGACGACGACATCGTGGTGCGCGACGCCCATGACGCGGGCGCGGCCGACGCCCGCTTCGAGGCGATCGCCGATTATTACGAGAACAGGAAGCGCGCGCAGTCGTCCGATCCCGGCAGCTACCGCCCGCTCGAGCCGGAGACGCTCTATCTGGGCAGCGACGAATGGGAGCGGCTGATCGCGGCCCGTCCGCTCCATCTCGCCACGCCCTTCCACGAGCCGGAAAGCGAGACCGTCCTCGATTTCGAGGTCGATCCAGCCCGCGACTTCGCTCCGGAGCGGTCGCAGAACGTCAACGTCTACGAAGCCGTGGTCGAGCATGTCGCGGGCCTGCGGCGGGCGAAGAAGAAGGTCGTTCTCGCCAGCTATTCGGCCGGCGCGCGCGAACGGCTCAAGGGGCTGCTCGCCGATCACGGGCTGAAGAATGCGAGGGAGGCCGGGACGTGGCAGGAGGCGCTGGGCGCCGCCGGAGTCGCCCTCGCGGTCTTGCCGCTCGACCACGGCTTCACCACCGCCGACGTCGCCTTGCTCACCGAGCAGGACATGCTCGGCGACCGGCT
>DATHBY010000340.1:0-2140 GCA_035295885.1 Allosphingosinicella sp. | reverse complement strand
GGCGCCACCGCCTCGATCTCGGCGATCTTCTGCGGCCACTCGTTGATCGGCCACAGGTTCCAGTCGAGGGGGAAGCCATGGACCGCGATCACGTCGAGATGGTCCACCACCCCCTGGTTGGCGAGGCGCTGGACGAAGAAGGGGTCGATCGGGGAGATGCCGCCGAGCACCCGCTTCACCCCCGGGTTCACCGCGTGGATCGCCTTCGCCGCAGCGATCACCGTCTCGCCGAACATCGTCCATTCGGGGTCAATCTCCGGATCCCAATGCGACTTGTTGTTCGGCTCGTTCCAGATCATCGCCGCTTCGATTGGCAATTTTACCCCCTCTGTGGATAGACCGCTGCGGTCCCTCCCCACGCATAAGGCATTTCCCCGGCACGGCAAATGTAGACCTCGTCCTCGGCGCGGGTTTCGATTCGGAAGCCGGCGGAGCGGAGCATTGCTTCCACGCAGGCGCGGTTGGGCACCCACCAATTGGTCCAGTCACGGGCATATTCGCGTTCGACGAAGTGGAGCTTGGGGTAGGCCGGGTCGTCGAAGATCGCGGTTTCCTCGAAGGAATAGTCCTCCTTCAGGTCCGGCACCTCCATCGAACCGCGCTGCATCGACTGGAAGAGGAGGAGGTCGCCGGAGACATGCTCGCGGATCAGGTCGAGAGCGAGGAGCGGGTGGCGAAGGTGGTAGAGCACGCCCATGAAGATGACGACGTCGAAGCGCTCGCCCAGCGACGCCACGTCGTAGACGGACAGGTTGCGGAATTCGATATTGTCGTAGCCGAGCGTCGCGGCGGCGAAGCGGGCCTGTTCCAGATAGCGGTCGTCGCTGTCGATGCCGACCACCCGCTCGGCGCCCCCGCGCTTCATCTCCATCGAATAGAAGCCGGCGTTGCAGCCGATGTCGAGCACGCTCTTGCCGGTGAGGTCCTCCGGCAGGTGGGCGGCGAAGCGCTGGAACTTGACGTTGGGATAGTCGCCCAGGAAATGCTCGGGCGCAGTCCATACCCCGCCGAGGTTGATGTTGTGGAACCAGGGGCCGAGCGCCTCGATGCGGGAGCGAAGGCCTGCATCTGGTTCGCTTGAGCGGGCGGCGAGGTTCATTGGTAGAGCCTTTCGTTGAGGGTCATGACGCGCGCGCCCCAGTCGCCCAGCGCGATGCGGGAGACGGAGGCCGGGTCGACGTCGAAGCGAAGCAAATTGTCGAGCGGAAGCCCGAGGTAGAAGGCGATGGCGCCGCGGATGATGTCGCAGTGGCTGACGCAGGCGATGATCTGCCCCGGATGGTCTTGGGCAAGGGCGGAAAGGGCGGCGGTCACCCGGCGCACCGCCTCCTCCATGCTTTCCCCGCCGGGCGGACGGGCGCTGGCGCGCGCCTCGTTCCACTCGGTCCAGCCCGGATCGCCCTCCAGCGCGCTGAACGGCATCCCGGTCCACTCGCCGAAATCCAGCTCGTCGAGGTCGTCGACGACGGTCACCGTCAGTTCGTGCGGTTCGGCGACGGCGCGCGCCGTGTAATAAGCCCGCTCCCGGGGGCTGGAATAGACGGCGGCGAGGGGCTCCACGCCCAGCAGGTCGCCGACGATCTCGGCCTGCTCCAGGCCGTCGGCGCTCAGCGCAACGTCGCGCCGGCGCCCGGAAAGGACCCGGCCGAGCTCGACGTGGGCGGCGTGGCGGATAAGCAGGATCGTCGCCGTCATGACCGCATCGATACCGCCGTGGAACGATCCTTCATCTGCCGCCCAACCGCCTGGCGCGGGTGCGGTTCCATCGCAGGCCCGTCCTGCCTCGGTGCGGCGGTGCTGCGGACACCCGGGCCGGGGCGGTTCTTTGCGCCCTCGGAACAAAGATCATGAACGGGTGTTCAGGAGGGTTGAAGAAGAAGCAGCCAAACTGCCGAAATCGTTCGTTTTTTAACATAGATTAAACGGGGGTCAGATTGCCGGAACGGATTCTCATCACCGGCGGCGCCGGGTTCATCGGACGTGCCGTCACCAGGGAGCTTCAAAGCCGCGGCCACGAAGTCCGCATCCTCGACAGCCTGATCGAGCAGGTGCACGGCGACCGCGAGCGGCCCGAGGATCTTTCCGACGATGTGGAGCTGATCCGCGCCGACGTGCGCAACGGCGACGCCGTCACCAAGGC
>DATHBY010000339.1:0-1668 GCA_035295885.1 Allosphingosinicella sp. | reverse complement strand
AGCAGATATTTGGAAAGGTCCGGCGGCACCTTTTCGATCATGTAGCGGCTGAGCTCGGCGACATGCGCGGGCAGCACCTCGACCAGGTGGGAGGCGCCTCGGGCCGTCAGCCGCCACTGCCGGCCGCGGCGCGCCACCTGGACGATCCGGCTGCGGCCGTCGATCATGCCCTTGAACAGGCGCTCGCCCGGCTCCCAGCGCCCGATCATTTCGCGGCCCTCGCCTTCATCGAGATAGGCGAGCAGCCCGCCCTCGAAGCGGTCGAACCGGATCGCGAAGCTCCGGCGGGCGATCCGGACGACCCGCTCCTCCGGCGGCAGGACGGGAACGCCCAGCTGGCCGCTCACCGCGCAGGCGCGGGCGTCGGTCTCCATCCCGAGCAGCGCCCCGATCGCCGCCAGATCCTCCAGCAGGCGCTCGTCCGCCGGAGCTCCGGCAAAGCCTTCCGGATATTCCTCGGCGATGAAGCCGGTGGTGAGACGCCCTTCCCGGAACCGCGGATGCTGCATCAGCGCCGACAGGAAATCGACATTGTGGCCGATCCCCTCGATCACGAAGGAATCCAGCGACTCGATCTGCCGGTCGATCGCCTGCTCGCGGGTCGGCGCCCAGGTGATCAGCTTGGCGATCATCGGATCGTAGAACCTCGAGACCTCGCCGCCCTCCTCGACTCCGTCGTCGACGCGGACCACGCAGGGCTCCTCCTTCGATACGCGGCCTTCGCCGTGGCTCAGTCCGCTACTCAGGATGAGCGCTTGAGCATCCTCCCCCCGCTCATCCTGAGGAGCCCGTGAGCCTGTCGAACCGGCGTCTCGAAGGACGCATCGAAGGACCTGGCGCGGCGCGCGATACCGAACCAGCCGCCCTGTCGAGGGCAGAAACCCGCGATACGGGTCCTCGGCATAGACCCGGTTCTCGATCGCCCAGCCGGTCAGGGTCACGTCCTCCTGGCCGAAAGGCAGAGCCTCGTCCGCCGCGACCCGGATCATCAGCTCGACCAGGTCCAGGCCCGTGACCTCCTCCGTCACCGGATGCTCGACCTGCAGCCGGGTGTTCATTTCGAGGAAGTAGAAGCTGCGGTCGGCGCCGGCGATGAACTCGACCGTGCCGGCGCTGTAATAACCCACCGCTTTGGCCAGAGCGACGGCCTGCTCTCCCATCGCCCGCCGCATTTCCGGCGTGACGAACGGCGACGGCGCCTCCTCGACCACCTTCTGGTGGCGCCGCTGCACCGAGCATTCGCGCTCGCCCAGATAGACCAGCTTGCCCTTTTTGTCCCCGATCAGCTGGATCTCGATGTGGCGCGGATTTTCGACGAACTTCTCGATGAAGACCCGGTCGTCGCCGAAGCTGGCCAGCCCCTCGCGCTTGGTCGCCTCGAAGCCCTCGCGAACGTCCTTTTCGGAATAAGCGAGCCGCATGCCCTTGCCGCCGCCGCCCGCCGACGCCTTCATCATCACCGGATAGCCGATCTCGCCCGCGATCCTCACCGCATGCTCGGTATCGTCGATTTCGCCGACGAAGCCTGGCACGACGCTGACACCGGCCTCGCGCGCCAGCTTCTTCGATTCGATCTTGTCGCCCATGGCGGCGATCGCACCGGGCGGCGGCCCGATGAAGGCGATGCCGGCGGCCTCGAGCGCCCGGGCGAAGCTCTCGCGCTCGGAC
>DATHBY010000338.1:0-13462 GCA_035295885.1 Allosphingosinicella sp. | reverse complement strand
GTCGTCAGCGAGGTCCCGGTGAGCTTCGTGCGCATGCGCGAAGGCGATGTGCTGGAGATCGGCGCCCGCCGCTGGCGCGTCGTCATCGGCAGCGGCCATTGCCCCGAACATGCCTGCCTGATCGACGACGAGGCCGGGTTGATGATCGCCGGCGACCAGGTGCTGCCTCGGATCACCTCCAACGTCTCGCTCAGCCTCAGCGAGCGCGAAGCCGACCCGCTCGGCGAATGGCTCGACTCGATCCAGAAGCTCAAGGGTCTTCCCGACAGCCTCCTCGTCCTGCCCTCCCACGGCGAGCCCTTCACCGGCCTCCATGCCCGCCTCGACGCCCTCGCGAACGGCCACCGCGACCGACTCGACGCGCTCCACGCCAGGCTCGCCGAGCCGCGGCGGGCGGTCGACTGCTTCGGCACCCTGTTCGCGCGGCAGATCGAGGACAACATGCTTGGCCTGGCCACTGGGGAAGCCCTGGCGCACCTGCGGCGGCTGGAAGTCGAGGGGCGGGCGGCGCGCGAGGCTCGCGACGGCGTCTTCTGGTACAGCGCCGCCTGAGCCTTGACCGCGATTGCCTCCCGGCTCATTGCTCCGTCCATGCCGGACCAGCCCGAACCTATCTCCGAGCTATCCTTCGAAGCCGCTCTGAAGCGGCTGGAAGAGATCGTCCGCCGGCTCGAGAGCGGCGAGGCCTCGCTGGACGAGTCGATCGAGCTCTACGGGGAGGGCGACCGCCTGCGCCAGCAATGCGAATCGCGGCTGCAGGCGGCCCAGGCCAAGATCGAGAAGATCCAGCTCGGCCGCGACGGCCAGCCGGGCGGCACAATCCCGTTCGACGCCGGTTGAGCCGCCGCTGGTGGCGGATTACGCTCTCCTCGCGCCGGCGCTCGGCCAGATCCGGGCGGAGGTGGACGACTTCCTTTCATCGCTGCTGGCGGTGCCGCCGGATCCCAGGGCAAGTCTGTACGAGGCGATGCGCTATGCGGCCATCGGCGGCGGCAAGCGCCTTCGACCGCTTCTCGTCGTCGCCGCCTCCGCCCTCTTCCTCACGGCGCGCGAGCGTGCCGTCCGGGTCGGAGCGGCGGTCGAGTGCATCCACGTCTATTCGCTGATCCACGACGATCTGCCGGCGATGGACGACGACGACCTGCGCCGGGGCAAGCCGACCCTGCACAAGGCCTATGACGAGGCGACCGCGATCCTTGCAGGCGACGCCCTCCACGCTTTGGCGTTCGAGATCCTCGCCGACGAGGCCACCCATGAGGACCCGTTCGTCCGGGCCGAGCTCGTCGCGGAGCTTGCCCGGGCAGCGGGGCCGGCCGGAATGGCCGGCGGGCAGATGATGGACCTCGCCGCCGCCGAAGGCGCGCTCGACCTCGCCGCCGTCACCCGCCTCCAGCAACTGAAGACGGGTGCCCTGATCGGCTTCTGCTTAGAGGCGGGAGCGATCATGGGGCGCTCGCCGCAGGAGCGGCGGCTCAAGCTTCGCGGCTACGCCCGCGACGTCGGCCTCGCCTTCCAGATCGCCGACGACCTGCTCGACGAAGAGGGGCAGGAAGAGAAGACCGGCAAGAAGGTCGGCAAGGACCGGGCCAAGGGCAAGGAGACGTTCGTCACCCTGCTCGGCCGCGAGCGCGCCCGGCAGCAGGCCGGGCTGCTCGTCGGCCAGGCGGTCGATTACCTCAAGAGCTACGGCCCGGAAGCCGATCTGCTGCGGGCGATCGCTCGCTTCGCGGTGGAGCGGGACCATTGACGGGGCCGGAGCGCCCCGTCATGTCAGCGAAGGCCGGCATCCCCGGGGGGGATGAGAACCGGCGCCTTTCACCCGCCGGGGCCTCAGCCTCCGCTGGGGCGACGCTGGAGGGGTGACCATGAGGACAGGCGTCTATCCCGGCACGTTCGATCCGATCACGCTCGGCCATATGGATATCATCCGCCGCGGCGTGAAGCTGGTCGACCGGCTGGTCATCGGAGTGACCACCAACCCCTCCAAGTCGCCGATGTTCTCGGTCGAGGAGCGGATGGCGATGGTGCGCCGGGAGCTGGCCGGCCTCGGCGGGGACATCGAGGTCGTCTCGTTCGATTCGCTGCTGATGGACTTCGCCGAGCGCGAAGGGGCCTCGATGATCGTTCGCGGCCTAAGGGCCGTCGCCGATTTCGAGTATGAGTATCAGATGGCGGGGATGAACCAGCAATTGAACGACCGGATCGAGACCGTCTTCCTGATGGCCGACGTGTCGCTCCAGCCGATCGCGTCCCGCCTCGTCAAGGAGATCGCCCTCTACGGCGGCGACATCTCGAAGTTCGTTCCTCCGGCGGTGGTGACTGACGTCGCCCGCCGGGTGGAGGCGATTGGCCGCAAAGGCACTTGATCCTTTGCCGCCCGCCGCGCAATATCGCGCCGCGGGGACGGATTATCCGGGGAATTTCAGAAACATGCGTATCACGACTTTGCTTGCCCTGTTGCTGGGCCTGTTCCTGGCCGGTTCCGCGGCGGCGCAGCAGCTGACGGTCCCGCCGGCGACTCCCCCGATCGATCCGGAGAACATGCTCCTCCTCGATCTGTCGACCGGCGGCCGGGTCGCGATCCAGCTTCGGCCCGACGTCGCCCCCAACCATGTCGCCCGGATCAAGGAGCTGACCCGCAAGGGCTTCTATAACGGCCTGACCTTCCACCGGGTGATCGAGGGCTTCATGGCCCAGGGCGGCGATCCGGCCGGCGACGGCACCGGCGGCTCCCAGATCCCCGATCTCAAGGCCGAGTTCAACGGCCTGCCGCACGTGCGCGGAGCGCTCGCGGCGGCCCGTCAGGGCGCTCCCGAAGGCGCCGACGCCGCAGCCGTCGCGGCTGCGGAAAACAGCGCCAACAGCCAATTCTACATCATGCTGACTACTCGGCTTTCGCTCGACGGGCGCTACACCGTCTTCGGCCGGGTCATCACCGGCATGCAATATGTCGATGCGCTCGAAAAGGGCGAGCCCCCGGCCAGCCCGAGCCGGATCCTGCAGGCGTCGATCGCCGCCGACAACAAGGCGCCGCCCGCCCCCGGCCAGGTGTTCGCGATGCCGGCACCGGCGGCGATCCCTGGCGGCCACGCCGCCGCCGGCCCGGCGGTCCCGCCGCCGCCCTCGATCCGGCTCCCCGAAACCAAGCCGAAGGCGCCGCCCAAGAAGACCCGGTAAGCCGCGGGTGCGCGTCGACCGTTTCGACTTCGCGCTGCCGACGGACCGGATCGCCCTGAGGCCGGCGAGCCCCAGGGACTCCGCCCGGCTGCTCGTGCTGAGCGACGGAGCCATGGAGGATCGAGTCGTCGCCGACCTGCCCCGGCTTCTGCGTGCCGGCGACACCCTGGTGTTCAACGACACCAAGGTCATCCCCGCCCAGCTCGAGGGGCGGCGCGGCGAGGCGCGGATCGGCGCCACCCTCCACAAGCGCGAAGGGCCGAGGACATGGCGCGCCTTCGTGCGCAACTCGAAGCGGATCCGCGAGGGCGACCGGATCGATTTCGGAAGCGGCGTCGCCGCGGCCGCCGGCGCCAAGGGCGAGGACGGCAGCCTCCTCCTGTCTTTCGAAGGGGAGGAGCCGGTCGAGCTTCTGCTCGAGCGGGCTGGGCGGATGCCGCTGCCGCCCTACATCGCCGGCAAACGCGAGGCCGACGCCCGCGACTCCGAGGATTACCAGACGATGTTCGCGGCCGCCGAGGGCGCCGTGGCGGCGCCGACCGCCGCGCTCCATTTCACTCCGAGGCTGATCGAGGCGTTGACGGCCGCCGGCATAGGCCACGAAACCCTCACCCTCCACGTCGGCGCGGGCACCTTCCTCCCGGTCAAGGCCGAAGACACGGCCGGGCACCGGATGCACAGCGAATGGGGCCGGATCGACCCTGCGGTAGCCGATCGGCTCAACTCGGCGCGGACGGCCGGCGGCCGGATCATCCCGGTCGGCACTACTTCCCTGCGCCTCCTCGAAAGCGCCGCCGACGAAGCGGGGCGCGTGCGCCCGTTCGAAGGCGACACCGCCATTTTCATCACTCCCGGCTACCGCTTCCGGGCAACCGACGGCCTGATCACCAACTTCCATCTCCCGCGCTCGACCCTGTTCATGCTGGTGTCGGCGCTGATGGGGCTCGGGACGATGCGGGCGGCTTACGCGCACGCGATCGGGGAGGGGTATCGGTTCTATTCTTACGGGGATGCGAGCTTGTTGCTGCCGGGGTGACGGGCGACGACCCAGTACGGGATTTGTTCGCACAAAGCTCACGAAGGCACCAAGGGTGCGGACAGAATCTGCGCAGTGACGCTCTTTCGAACCCGGCGACGAGTCGTTGCGGCTCCGCCGCGACGGCCCCTTTGTGCCTTTGTGGCCTTTGTGCAAACCATCTACTTCCCCGGCCCTGGGCGCAAAAGTGACTGTCACTGTGACTGTCGCCGTGCGGAAAAGTGACTGTCACCGTGACTGTCACCGTGCCCACAAAGCAGACATTCGGCCGCTTCAGCTAACTGAGATTATGGTCGCCTGGCGAAGGCTGAGCAGCCATTTGCCCCTCACCTTTCGATAAAGATCGGTGAAGCGACGGCGGACTGTCTTCCCCGCGTGCATTGCTCCGGCAGCCGGCTCGTAGGTTTCTTCCCCCATAAACACCACCTCGTCGTCCCGACGGTGCGCGGCATACTCGATGGATGTGTGGAGGTATTTGTAATTCAACGTGCCAGCACGCGACCGGCGTGCTGCCTCCGCGGCGGTCGCCACATTATTGAAGGGGCTATTGACCACCGCATCCGGTGTGAAACCACTCCCGAAAGCACTGCTGTCTCCCACCACAAGTGCTGTCTGCACCTTCATGCGGGCTGCGAACGCGGCCGCAACACGCGGATGCCGAAGAGCCGCCGTTGCAGCAGGATTAGCCGCGATCATTCGAACATCTGCCGGTGCAGCGGCAGCAAGCATGGTAGCCAAAGTGATAGCAAGCATCAGGCGCCCCCTTCATGCGAAGCCGCTCCAACTATCACCCTTTCCAGGCTGCTCCAATGTCCGCTTTCCACCCATTGCCGGCTAAAGTTCCAGCGCCTCCGACAGCTCCAGCGCGTCATCCACCTCCACGCCTAGGTATCTGACGGTGCTCTCCAGCTTGGTGTGCCCCAGCAGCAGTTGGCAGCGCGTAAGTTGCCTGTCCTCTTGTAGAGCAATGACACCTTCGTTCGCCGCATGCTGTGCGTTCCGTAGGCAGCCGGATCGAGGCTCAGGGTGATTGAACGGCGGCATTCTGGAGTTGCTCGAACCGCTGTGGACACGCTGCCTCTCGGTCGGTTTAGATGTTGTCCTGGATTACGGGTTCTGGACACGCAAAGAGCGACACGAAGTGCGCGCGGTTGTGGAGCGACTCGGCGCGAGTGCATGCCTCTATCGCCTTGAGTGCCCCGACGATGAGGCTCGCAGGCGGATCGACGCCCGAAATCAGGCGGATGATCGTAGCCTCTATATAGCGCCTGCAACCTATAACGCGCTCTGGCGTCGCTTCGAACCTCTCGACGTTGATGAAGCTTTCGTGGAAGTGGATAATCGGACCGTCCGCTGAGGGTCGTTTCCGGCCATAGCCGGCGTCAGCGGCTGAGCGTCCGCTGTCCGGGCTCCGCCTCCGAAAGCGCACTGTCGGCAACCGGCCAATCCCCGCCCCTCACCTTGGCGCTTCGCGCCTTTCCCTCTCCCTGCAGGGAGAGGGAGCGCCTATTGCGAGCCTGCTACTCACCTGAGCCTTTTTGCCCTATCAGGGCTCTTCAAATCGAGGTGAGGGAGGATGATCATGAGAATCAGGCTATTGGCTACGGCAGCCTTGTTCGCGGCGGCTTTGGTCGCGAGCGGCCCTGCGACGGCGGGACAGGTCGTCGGCGGCTGGTATATGGGGGACTGGCGCTGCACGCTCGACGGCAGGCCCACTCGAATCGTCTGGAGCGTGGTCAGCGTCGATTACGGCAGCAGCGACGGCGACATCGGCACCAGCGTGGCCGGAGCGGAGCGGCGCGGCCGATTCTGGGATCGCGGCTCGTGGGCCAACCTGAGCCTGGTCAGGGCGACCTCCACCACCCTCAACTTCAGGCATGCGGACGGCAATAACTGGTTCCTGCGGCGGCTTTCGCCGACCACGGCCAGGGGCAACTCGACCTGGAACGGCCGCCCCTACCCGCTTTCCTGCACCAAAAGGAGCTAGGCTTGGCCGCCGGCCCATCCGGCGTCGACCCCTTTCGGGAAGGCGATCTCGTGCCAGGCACGTGGCCGGCACGTAGCTGAAACGCCGCCGACGTCTCGCCGCCTTCACCCTGCCGCTTCGCGGCTGTCCCTCTCCCGTTCAGGGAGAGGGGGAGAAGGGGGGAGGTGGAGGGGGGTCGGCAGGGTAAGGGCGATGGTGTAGGGGCGCCGCTCATGTCCGCTCCTCCCCGCTTCGCCTTTTCCGTCGCCGCCACCGACGGCGCCGCCCGCGCCGGCACGATCGCGATGCGCCGCGGCGAGATCCGGACGCCCGCCTTCATGCCGGTCGGAACCGCCGCCACCGTCAAGGCGATGAAGCCTGCGGACGTGCGCTCCGCGGGCGCCGACGTCATCCTCGGCAACACCTACCATCTCATGCTCCGCCCCGGCGCAGAGCGGGTGGCCCGGCTGGGCGGGCTTCACGCCTTCATGGGCTGGGAGAGGCCGATCCTGACCGACAGTGGCGGCTACCAGGTGATGAGCCTGTCGGATCTTGCCAAGGTGAGCGAGGAAGGGGTCGCGTTCAAAAGCCATCTCGACGGCAGCCGCCACATGATCAGCCCGGAGCGGTCGATGGAGATCCAGCGGCTGCTCGGCTCTGATATCGTCATGGCGTTCGACCAGCTCGTGCCGACCACCTCCACGCGCGACGAGCAGGCGGCGGCGATGGAGCGCTCGATGCGCTGGGCGAGGCGCTCGCGCGAGGCGTTCGACTCCGGCGAGGAGCATTCGGCGGGCGCGGCCTTGTTCGGGATCCAGCAGGGGGCGCTCGACGAGGGATTTCGCCGGGCGTCCGCCGAGGCGCTGACGGAGATCGGCTTCGACGGCTATGCGGTCGGCGGGCTGGCGGTGGGGGAGGGGCAGGAGGCGACGTTCGCCTGCCTCGATTTCGCCCCCGGCCAGCTTCCGGCGGACCGGCCGCGCTATCTGATGGGGGTCGGCAAGCCCGACGACATCGTCGGCGCGGTCGAGCGTGGAATCGATATGTTCGACTGCGTCCTCCCGACTCGCTCCGGCCGCACCGGCCAGGCCTTCACCCGCTCCGGGCCGATCAATATCCGCAATGCCCGCTTCGGCGAGGATTCCGGCCCGCTCGACCCCGCCTGCCCCTGCCCGGTCTGCGCTTCATGGTCCCGCGCCTATCTCCACCATCTCGTCCGCTCCGGCGAGATATTGGGGGCGATGCTGATGACCGAGCACAATATATGGTTCTACCAAGGCCTGATGAGCGATTTGAGGGCGGCCATTTGCGAGCGCCGCCTCGCCGCATTCGCGGCCGGTTTCCGTGCGTGCTACGGGGTTCGCTGACCGATGCCGCGCTTGAAAATTTGAGATTCGTCGCCATCTAGGGTAGAGAGCGGCCCGGTGGGAATTCTGATCTTCGGCGCGACGAGGGACCGGCTGACCGGCCCTGCGCTTGCCTTGGATCGGCGGCCGCAATAGAGCGCCCGTCCTTTCCGGAGTAGTTGATGCCGTCTGACGAACTCGTTCTGCGCCGTCCCTTCCTGCCCCGTGTCCCGGAGCTCCGGCACTGGCTGGCCTCGGCCGTGCTTGCGACCATGGCCGGCCTCTACGCCGTCGCGGGCCTCAGCGTCGCCTGGCTGGAGCCGGCGAGCGCCACCCCCAACGCCCGCTTCGGCGCAAACACGCCCGGCGGAATCCCGGGCCTGGGCATCCCGCCGCAGCCCGAGCCGCTCCAGTTCCGCGACGTCGCCCCTCAGGACGCCGTTGCGATCAACGCCGCGGTGCCGGTCTCGACCCTTCCCAACCCGGCGGCCCGCCCGTTTGGGGCCGCCTTCGCGACTCCCGCCGACCGCCTGCGCGCGCTCGAATGCCTGACCGCCGCCGTCTATTACGAGGCCGCGGTCGAGTCGACCGACGGCCAGCGCGCCGTCGCGCAGGTCGTTCTGAACCGCGCCCGCCATCCCGCTTATCCGCGCACCGTCTGCGGGGTCGTCTTCCAGGGCCAGGAGCGAGCGACCGGCTGCCAGTTCACCTTCACCTGCGACGGAGCGCTTCGCCGCACTCCGTCCGCGTCGGGCTGGGCCCGCGCCCGCCAGGTCGCCGAGGAAGCTCTGGCCGGCAAGGTCTACGCGCCGGTCGGCTGGGCGACCCATTACCACACCAACTGGGTCGTGCCCTATTGGAGCTCGAGCCTGGTCAAGCTCGGCAATGTCGGCACCCATATCTTCTACCGCTGGGAAGGCGGCTGGGGCAGGCCGGCGGCGTTCCGCTTCAGCCCGGGCCGGGTCGAGCCGCAGATCGCCAAGATGCGCAGCCTGACCTCGGATCCGACCACTCTGGCCGACGCTCCGACGATCGACGACGCCGCCGCTCTGGCCGCCGCCGAGGCCGCCGCCGCAGCTGCCGCGGCCGAAGTGGGGACCGAGGGGACCAAGGCTCCCGGAAGCATCGACAGCTTCGCCCGAGCCGTCCTTCGCCGCTACGAGCCGCCGAGCGCGGAGGCTTCGACCAAGGCGGTGCAGGCGCGCTCCGGCAAGCCGCTTTCGGCGAGCACCCACTGGGCCCTCTCCGGCCTGCCCGCCAAGCCGGAGACGGCCGACGCCGCCAAGCCCGCCGCCCCCGCGGCCGCGAAGCCTGCGACGGCGGCCACGGCGGAAGCGGCGCCCAAATGCCTCGAGGGCGTGCGCAGGGTGTTGAGCGGCAAGGCGGTGTCCGAGAAGACCCCGGGCTGCTGATCTAGAGTTTGTCCTATTGTGATGGAAGCGAGGCATTCGTCATGCCGGACTTGATCCGGCATCCACCTTCTTCCTCCACCGGGATCGAGAAAAAGGTGGACCCCGGATCAAGTCCGGGGTGACGATTCCGCTCCGCAGGACAAAGCCTAGTTCGTTTTGCGAGGAGCGCGGCGACGAAGCAATCCGGCAGCGGCGTCTCGGGCAGGCGCAGGCTGGATTGCTTCGCTTCGCTCGCAATGACGGCATCGTCAGCGACTGGAGTTGGTCCTGTTGTGATGGAAGCGGGGCATTCGTCATGCCGGACTTGATCCGGCATCCACCTTCTTCCTCCACCGGGATCGAGAAAAAGGTGGACCCCGGATCAAGTCCGGGGTGACGATTCCGCTTCGGCAGGACAAAGCCTAGAGCAGCCAGGCCCTCAGCAGGTAGGCGATGGATGCCACCGTCAGCACCCCCGCGGCCCAGAGGCCGACGAACCAGGCGAGCTGCCTCGCCACCCTAATGATACCCCTCCTCCCCGACCTTGCCGCGGAAGACCCAATAGGACCAGGCGGTGTAGGCGAGGATGAGCGGGATGAGGACGAGCGCTCCGACCAGCATGAAGAGCTGGCTCGAAGCTGGCGCCGCGGCGTCCCAGATCGACACCCGGCCGGGGATCACGTCGGGCCAGATCGAGATTCCGAGGCCGACGAGGGTGAGGCCGAACAGCGCCAGCGACCAGACGAACGGCGCCCAGTCCCGTCCGCGCCCGAGGCTGCGCCGGCAGAGGAAGGCGGCGGCTGCGACCAGAAGCGGCATCGGCACCGCGACGAAGAGACCCGGCACGTCGAACCAGCGCTCGAAATATTTGGGCTCGATGAAGGGGGTGTAAAGGCTGACCGCGCCGATCGCGACCAGCAGCGCCGGAAGCAGACGGCGCGCCTGTCGCCTCGCCTGCTCCTGCAACGGGCCTTCGGTCTTCCAGATCAGCCAGCCGGCGCCGAGCAGTGCATAGCCGGCGACCAGGCTCGCTCCGGTCAGCAGGCTGAACGGGCTCAGCCACTCCCACCAGCCGCCGCCATATTGCCGCCCCGAGACGGAAATGCCCTGGATCAGCGCGCCCAGGGTCACGCCCTGGGCGAAGGTCGCCACCAGCGATCCGGCGAAGAAGCCCGCATCCCACCAGCGCCGGTGCCCGGAATCGCGCCATCGGAACTCGAAGGCGACTCCGCGGAAGATCAGCCCGAGCAGCATCGCGGTCAGCGGCGCGTAGAGGGCCGGCAGGATGATCGAATAGGCGAGCGGGAAAGCGGCGAGAAGCCCGCCGCCGCCGAGCACCAGCCAGGTCTCGTTGCCGTCCCACACCGGAGCGATCGCGTTCATCGCCCGGTCCCGCTCCCTGCCGACGGGGAAGAGCGGGAAGAGGATTCCGATGCCGAGGTCGAACCCGTCCATCACCACGTAGGCGGCGACGGCGAAGGCGATGATGAAGGCCCAGACGATCGTGAGGTCCATCAGGAGCGGGTCCTTCGATACGGGGCCTTCGCCATGCTCAGTCCCCTAATCAGGATGAACGGTTCGAGCAGCGTCACCTTTCATCCTTCCGCTCATCCTGGGTAGCCGGTGAGCGAAGTCGAACCGGCGTATCGAAAGACGCCCCCGGAGTAATCCCCGCCGTCCTTATCGGCGCCTTCGGCTCCTCCCCCTCCCCCTCCTCCGGAGCCTTCGCCATCAGCCTGAGGATGTAGAGCGTGCCCGCCCCGAACACGGCGAAATAGACGAGCACGAAGGCGATGAGCGATCCCGTCACCCCCGGCGAGGCGATGGGCGAGACCGCGTCCTTCGTCCTCAGCAGGCCGTAAATCACCCAGGGCTGCCGTCCGACCTCGGTCGTCACCCAGCCGGCGATCACCGCGACGAACCCCGCCGGCCCCATCGCCACGGCGAAACGGTGAAGCCAGCGCCAGTCGTAGAGCCGCCGGCGAAGCCGGGCGAGCAGGCTCCACAGGCCGAGCGCGAACATCATGAGGCCGAGACCGACCATGATCCGGAACGACCAGAAGACGATCTCGGCCGGCGGCCGGTTTTCCCTGGGGATGCTCTTCAGCCCCTCAAGCGGAGCGTTCGCATCGTGCTTCAGGATCAGCGAGGAGAGCTTGGGCACCTCGAGCAGCACATGGGTCTTCTCGGCCTCGCTGTCCGGCTGCCCGATCAGGATCAGCGGGGCGCCTCCGGCATAGCTTTCGAAATGGCCCTCCATCGCCATCACCTTGGCGGGCTGGTGCTCGAGCGTGTTGAGCCCGTGCAGGTCGCCGACGAAGATCTGCACCGGCGCGACCAGGGCGGCCATCCACATCGCCATCGAGAAGCTCCTGCGCACCGCCTCCTTGCCTCGGCCCTTCAGCAGGTGCCACGCCCCGACTCCGCCGACGACCAGCGCGGTCGTCAGATAGGCCGCGAGCACGGTGTGGACGAGGCGGTAGGGGAAGCT
The DNA here is from genome assembly GCA_035295885.1 of Allosphingosinicella sp. Classification (GTDB taxonomy): domain Bacteria; phylum Pseudomonadota; class Alphaproteobacteria; order Sphingomonadales; family Sphingomonadaceae; genus Allosphingosinicella. The sequence goes on along the minus strand of DATHBY010000338.1, from coordinate 2,055 downwards.
CGGGTTGAAGATGATGTCGAGCCAGCTTCCGGCCGGGACGAACTGGCCCTCGGCGTTGGTCGTCCAGCCGGCGGGAGTGTGCATCCAGCTGTTCACGCTGAGAATCCAGAAAGCGGAGAAGGCGGTCCCCGCGGCGACCATCAGCGTGGCGAGGAAATGGAGCTTCCTGCCCACCCGCTCGAGGCCGAACAGCATCACCCCGAGGAACCCCGCCTCGAGGAAGAAGGCGGTCAGGACCTCATAGGCCATGAGCGGCCCGATGATCGGCCCGGCCCGGTCGGAGAAGACCGACCAGTTGGTGCCGAACTGGTAGGACATGACGATTCCGGAGACGACTCCCATCGCGAAGGTTATCGCGAAGATCTTCAGCCAGTAGCGGAACAGGGTCAGGTAGGCCGGCCGCCCAGTCGCCAGCCAAAGCCCCTCCAGCACGGCGAGGTAGCTGGCGAGGCCGATCGAGAAGGCCGGGAAGATGAAGTGGAACGAGACCGTGAAGGCGAATTGCGCGCGGGCAAGGAGCAATGCGGTCTCGCCGTCGGCCATGGCGCGCGCATAGCCTCCTTCGTCATTCCCGCGAAAGCGGGAATCCAGCGCTGCCTCGATGACCCGTGCCGGCGGAAAGTCCGGCCTCGATCCCCGCTTTCGCGGGGAGGACGGGCTCTCCTGCCGAGCGTTCGATCGGGCAGGCGGGCGGCGCGGGCACCTCGGCGGCGAGGAGTAGGGCCGCGAGCATCGGGGCTGGTAACACGCGGCGCCCTAGACTTTGTCCTGCCGAAGCAGAATCGTCACCCCGGACTTGATCCGGGGTCCACCTTTTTCTCAATCCCGGTGGAGGAAGAAGATGGATGCCGGATCAAGTCCGGCATGACGAATGCCTCGCTTCCATCACAATAGGACAAACTCTAATTCCTCCCGGGATGAGCGGAGAGAATATCCCATCCGCTCATCCTGAGTAGGGACTGAGCCTGGCGAAGGCCCGTATCGAAGGACCCCTCCACCACATTTCGTGTGGTCCCCCTCCCCATCGGTCGAGGGGGGGGGCAAATCTAGACGAAAATGCTCCACCCCGTCTTCTCGACCAGCCGTTCGAGCGCCATTGCGCCGGCCAGCGAGGTGCCCGCCGAATTCAGCCCGGGCGACCAGGCGCAGGCTGCGCCGGTGCCGGGGATGATGGCGAGCAGGCCGCCGCTCATCGCGCTCTTGCCCGGGAGGCCGACCCGGAAGGCGAAGTCGCCGCTATTGTCGTAATGGCCGGAGGTCAGCATGAGGGCGTTGATCCGGCGCGAGCGCGAGGCGATGGTGACCGCGTCGCCGGTCCTCGGGTCGACTCCGTCGAAGGCCAGGAACAGGGCCGCCCGGGCCAGCTGGCGGCAGCTCATCGCCACCGAGCATTGCCGGTAATAAGCCGACAGCACCTCGTCGACCGGCGCCTTCAGATTGCCGAAGGCGGCGATGAAATGGGCGAGGCTCCGGTTGAAGGCGCCCGCCCGCGATTCGGACATTGCCAGGCGCTCGTCGATCGCCACCTTGTCGTCGCCGCAGCGCTCGCGAAGGAAGCCGACGAGGTCGCCTACGGCCGAATCGGCGCCCACGGCCGAGCCGATCAGCTGGTCGCAGACGACCAGCGCTCCGGCGCTGGTCAGCGGGTTGCGCGGCCGCCCTTTCTCCATCTCGAGCTGGATGATCGAGTTGACCGGCGAGCCCGCCGGCTCGCGCCCGACATGGTTCCACAGGCTCGCCTTCACATGGTGGAGGGCGAGGCACAAAGCGAAGACGTAGGAGATGCTCTGGATCGAGAAGGCCTCGTCGGCGTCGCCCGCGGCGAAGCTGGAGCCGTCCTCGAGCACGAGGGCCAGGCCGAGCTTGTTCGGATCCGCCTCGGCCAGCGCCGGGATGTAGGAGGCGGGGTTCCCCTGCCCCTTGTAGGCCGAGACATCGGCCAGCGCCTCGTCGACAATAGCCTGATAATCCATCTTCACTCCTACTTTTCCTCGCCCCCTTCAGGGGGAGAGGGATGGCGCCGCGCAGCGGCGGCAGGGAGAGTAGGGAGTCCGT
>DATHBY010000337.1:0-2552 GCA_035295885.1 Allosphingosinicella sp. | reverse complement strand
GAGGACATGATCGCGACCCTGCACAGCTCGGTCAAAAAGATGAAGGACCTCCTCGCCCGACTCCACCGCGGCGGCAGCAATGTCGAGGCGGAGCCGGTGCGGGCGATTCCACTCGGGCAGGCGGTCGCCGCGGTCGCGGAGGTCAAGCGGCGGGTTCATCCGGTCGAAGTGGAGGGCAACCCGGCGGTGGCCGCCGTGGCGGACCCGGTCCGGCTCGAGCAGGCGCTCGCCCATCTCGTCCAGAACGCCATCGACGCCAGCCCAGGCGGAGCGGCGGTTCGGATCCGGTGCGGGGCCCGCGGCAACGAGGCCGTCATCGAGATCGTCGACCGGGGCGATGGCATGTCGGCCGATTTCATCCGCACTCGACTCTTCCAGCCCTTCGCCTCGACGAAGGAGAGCGGCTTCGGGGTCGGGGCGTTCGAGGCTCGAAGCCTCGTCGCCGCGATGGGCGGGCGGATCGAGGTCGACAGCCGCGAAGGCGAGGGGAGCCGCTTCACCATCCTTTTACCGCTGGGTGAGACCAGCAGCTTCGAGATCGGACGGATGCGCGCATGAGTGTGGTCACCAGGGCGAAACTGCTGATCGTCGAGGACGACGAGGGGCTCCAGCGGCAGCTGCGTTGGGCCTATGACGATTATGAGGTGCTGGTCGCCTCCAACCGCGATGCGGCGATCAACCTGCTTCGCTCGGAGGAGCCGCCGGTGGTCACGCTCGACCTCGGCCTGCCGCCCGATCCCAACGGAGTCACCGAAGGCTTCGCGACTCTGGAGACGATCCTGTCGCTCAAGCCCGAGACCAAGGTGATCGTCGCCTCGGGCCACGGCGCTCGGGAGAGTGCGCTCAGGGCCATCGCCTCGGGTGCGTATGATTTCTACCAGAAGCCGGTCGACATCGACCAGCTCGGCCTGATCGTCCGCCGCGCCTTCCAGCTCCACGGCATCGAGACCGAGAACCGCAAGCTCGAGGAGCAGGTGGGCGACGAGCGCACCGTGCTGGGAACGATGATCACCGCCGCGCCGGAGATGATGAAGGTCGCCCGGACGATCGAGCGAGTCGCCAATACCGGAGTCTCGGTGATGCTGCTCGGCGCCAGCGGCACCGGCAAGGAGCTGCTCGCCCGCGGCCTGCACAGCGCCAGCAACCGCTCCGGCGGCGCCTTCGTCGCGATCAACTGCGCCGCCATTCCGGAAAACCTGCTCGAGGCCGAGCTGTTCGGCTACGAGAAAGGGGCCTTCACCGGGGCGATCAAGACCACCGAAGGCAAGATCGAGCTCGCCCACGGCGGAACGCTCTTCCTCGACGAGGTCGGCGACATCCCGCTGCCGCTTCAGGTCAAGCTTCTGCGCTTCATCCAGGAAAGGGTGATCGAGCGGATCGGCGGAAGAAAGCCGATCGCCGTCGACACAAGGATCGTAAGCGCCACCCACCAGGACCTGCCGCAGATGATCAAGGCGGGGAGCTTCCGCGAGGATCTCTATTACCGTCTCGCCGAGATCGTCGTTCGGATCCCCACCCTGGCGGAGCGGCATGGGGACTCGGTGCTGCTCGCCAAGCACTTCCTTTATCGCTTCGCACGCGAGATGAATCCGCAGGTCAAGGGCCTCAGCCCCGCCGCGCTCGCCGCGATCGACGGGTGGCCGTGGCCCGGCAACGTGCGCGAGCTCGAGAACCGGATGAAGCGCGCCGTGATCATGGCCGACGGCAAGCTGGTTACCGCCGAGGATCTCGACCTCGAGGCGCGGACCGAAGCGGCTCTGCCGGTGAACCTCAAATCCGCGCGCGAGCTGGCCGACCGCCGGGCGATCCGCCAGGCGCTGGCTCGGACCGAGAACAACATCTCGAGCGCCGCCAAGCTTCTCGGCATCAGCCGGCCGACGCTCTACGACCTGATGAAGCAATACGACCTGCAGCCGTGACCGCTCGCGCCGCCTTGACCGGCCTGCTTCTGCTCGCTGCCGCCGCCTGCTCCAACTCGGGGCCGGAGTCTGCCGAAGATTCCTATCGGCGCGGCCTTCAGGCCCTGGCACAGGGACAGCCCCGCACGGCGCGAATCGAATTCCTGAACGCGATCAAGGCCGAGCCGGACAACAAGGTGCTGCGGCTGGCGCAGGCCCGCACCTACCTGCTGCTCGGCCAGGGCGCCGCGGCCGAGGCGGAGCTGAAGCGGGCGAACGCGCTGGGCGTACCCGAGAGCGGAACGGGGCATTTGATGGCGCACGCGCTTCTCCTGCAGGGGCAGGCCGAGCGCGCCGTCCCGGAGGCGCTCAAGGCCGCGCCGGCCCACTCCGCCTATGCCGACAGGATGCTCGGCCAGGCCTTCCAGCTGATGGGCAGAATGGAGGATGCGGCGCTCGCCTTCGACCGCGCACTGGCGGCGGCTCCGCGAGACGGTGCCTTGTGGGCCGACATCGCCGACTTCCGGCGTGCCACCGGAGAGACGGCCGGGGCCATCGAAGCCGCGGACCGCGCCGTCGCGCTCTCGCCGCGCAACGTTCAGGCGCTGAGGCTGCGCGGGGAGCTTACCCGCGACCAATATGGCCTCGCTGCGG
>DATHBY010000336.1:0-5488 GCA_035295885.1 Allosphingosinicella sp. | reverse complement strand
GTCCTCGACCGCCTGCCCCGCCGAGCCCATCGGCAGGCAGCCGCTTCGCTCAGCCTTGTCGAGCGCCTCGGCGGAAAGGTCGAAGGCCCGCACCTCGTGCCCGGCCTTGACCAGGTTCGCGGCCATCCCGCCGCCCATGTTGCCGAGCCCGATGAATGCGATTCGTGCCATGATTCACTCCGGAAGGTTGCTTGAGGCGTCATTGCGAGGAGCGAAGCGACGAAGCAATCCAGCTTCGGCCGCTGGTGCCGCTGGATTGCTTCGCTACGCTCGCAACGACGGTCGAGTGGCGGCGATCACTTCCCCTTCCACTCCGCCTTACGCTTGTCGACGAAGGCGGCCATGCCTTCCTTCTGGTCCTCGGTCCCGAACAGCCCGTGGAACAGCCGCCGTTCGAAGACGATCCCCTGGGCGAGCCCCGTTTCGAAGGCGGCGTCGATCTGCTCCTTGGTAGCCATGGCGGCGAGGGGAGCCATTCCGGCGATCGCCTCCGCCGCCTTCAGCGCCTCGTCGAGCAATTCCGCCGCCGGCACCACTCGGGCGACCAGGCCGGACCGCTCCGCTTCCTCCGCCCCCATCATCCGGCCGGTGAGGCACATCTCCATCGCCTTGGCCTTGCCCACGGCCCGGGTGAGGCGCTGCGAGCCGCCCATTCCGGGCGTGACCCCGAGCTTGATCTCGGGCTGGCCGAACTGGGCTGTGTCGGCGGCTATGATGAAATCCGCCATCATCGCCACCTCGCAGCCGCCGCCGAGCGCATAGCCGGCCACCGCAGCGATCCACGGCTTGCGGGTGGCGGTGACCTTCTCCCAGCCCTGGAAGAAGTTGGAGCCGTACATCGAGGCGAAGCCCTGGTCCGACATCTCCTTGATGTCGGCGCCGGCGGCGAAGGCACGCTCGCTTCCGGTGAGGATTGCGCAGCGCTGCCTGTCGTCAGAATCGAAGGCGGCGAAGGCGTGGATCAGCTCGGCCAGGACGCCGCTGTTGAGGGCGTTGAGCGCTTTGGGGCGGTTGAGGGTGATGAGCGTCACCGCGCCGCGCTGCTCGACCAGGATGTTCTCGTAGTTCATCTCGTTCTCCAATCCGTCATCCCGGCGAAGGCCGGGATCCATGAACACCGCCGAGCGAGAACTTCAACCGTCCGTGTTCATGGGTCCCGGCCTTCGCCGGGACGACGGCTAAATCGGCGTCCATTCCTCGCCTTCCGGCATCGGCGCGAAGATGGTGTCGATCAAGTGCTCCGACACGGCTTCGGGGGTCGCCGGTTCCCAGCGCGGGCTGTTGTCCTTGTCGACGAGAAGCGCGCGCACCCCCTCGACGAAATCGTGGCGCTGAACCACCCGGGTGGCGACGGCATATTCCTGCTTCATCTCGTGCGCGAAATCCTGGACCCGGGCGCCGTCGTAGAGGAGCCGGAGCGAGACCTTGCAGGCCTGCGGGCTCCTGGCGCTCAAGGTCTCCCGCTCCTTCCTCGCCCAGTCGGAGCCGTCTTCCTCCAGCGCGGCGAGGATCTCCTCATAATCGTCGGAGGCGAACAGGCGATCGATCAGCGGCAGATTGGCTTCGATACGCGCCGGCGGCGGCCGGGTGCTGTTCTCGTCGAGCAAGTCCTCGAGCCGCTCGGGCTCGGCGAGGATCTGCGCCTTGAGGTCGTCCAGCGCGAGCGACTGGATGTAATGGGTGGCGAGGCCCAGCGCCAGGCACTCGGCGCCGTCGAGGCGGGCTCCGGTCAGGGCCAGGAACTGGCCGGCCCGCCCCGGCAGCCGCGGCAGGTACCAGCCGCCGCCGACGTCGGGGAACAGGCCGATCGCCGTCTCGGGCATGGCGAAGCGCGTATTCTCGGTCGCGACCCGGTATCTGCAGGGCTGCGAGATTCCGACCCCGCCGCCCATCGTGATCCCGTCCATGAAGGCGATGGTCGGCTTGGCGTAGGTGAAGAGGAGATGGTTGAGCCGATATTCCTCGTGGAAGAAGGCCCGGGCCTCCGCCCCGTCGCCGGCGCCGCTGCGCGCCAGCATGACGACGTCGCCGCCGGCGCAGAAGCCGCGGCCCTCGGCATGGTCGATCATCACCGCCTGGACCTCGGGGTCCTCGCGCCAGGGAACGAGCGCGGCGATCGTCGCGCTGCACATCTCCCTGGTGAGCGCGTGGATCGCCTTGGGGCGGTTGAGGCGGATCCGGCCGACCTTGCCTTCGATTCGGGTGATGACGTCGGGGGTCATGGCGCCCCGTCATCCCGGCGAAGGCCGGGATCCATGAACACCGAGGTGTCCATGCTGCAATCTGCCGTGTTCATGGATCCCGGCCTCCGCCGGGATGACGGCGAACGGATCACTGCCTCAGCATGTCGCGGGCGACGATGACCCGCATGATCTGGTTGGTGCCCTCGAGGATCGAATGGACCCGAAGGTCGCGCCAGAAGCGTTCGATCGGATAATCCTGGAGATAGCCGTAGCCGCCGTGGAGCTGGAGGGCGCGGTCGACGACCGAGGAGCCGGTGTCGGTGGCGAGGCGCTTGGCCATTGCGGCGAAGCGCGACTTGTCCGGCGAGTTCTCGGTCACCTTCACCGCCGCCGCGTAGAGCAGCATCCGCGCCGCCTGAAGCTCGGTCTCCATGTCGGCGAGCGTGAACTGGGTGGCCTGGAAGTCGGCGATAGGCGTTCTGAACTGCTTCCTCTCCCTGGTGTAGGATATCGCCTCGTCGAGGCAGCGCTGGGCCCCGCCCAGCGAGCAGGCGCCGATGTTGAGGCGGCCACCGTCCAGCCCCATCATCGCGATCCGGAAGCCCTCGCCCTCGCCTCCGACGAGATTTTCCGCCGGCACCCGGACCTCGTCGAAATTGACCTGGGCGGTCGGCTGCGAATGCCAGCCGAGCTTGCGCTCCTGGGCTCCGAAGCTGACCCCAGGCATGTCCTTCTCGATCACCAGGCAGGAAATGCCCTTGGGTCCCTCCACACCGGTACGGACCATGGTGACGTAGACCTCGTTCTCGCCGCCGCCTGAGATGAACGCCTTGGAGCCCGAGACGACATAATGATCGCCGTCCTTGACCGCCCGCGTCTTGAGCGCCGCCGCGTCGGAGCCGGAGCCGGGCTCGGTCAGGCAATAGCTACCCATCCGCTCCATCGGGATCATCGACGGCAGGTATTTCTCCTTCACCGCTGCTGATCCGAAGCGGTCGATCATCCAGCTCGCCATGTTATGGATCGAGATGAAAGCCGAGGTTGAGGGGCAGCCATAGGCCATCGCCTCCATGATCAAAGCCGCTTCCAGCCGGCCCAGGCCGATCCCGCCGCTCTCCTCGGATACGTAGATCGAGCCGAAGCCGAGCTCGGCCGCCTGGCGGATCGTGTCGCGCGGGAAGATATGCTTCTCGTCCCATTCGCCGGCATGGGGTGTGATCGCATCGGCGGTGAACTGCCGCGCCATCTCCTGGATCTGGCGCTGCTCGTCGGTGAGGTCGAACTGGCTCATTGGGCGCGCTCTAGCGGACGCGGCGAGAATCGCAATCGGCAGGGATCAGGAAAGGGTGATCATAGCTCCGAGGATGGCGACGGTCAGCACGGTGGATGCCGCTGTCATCGCTCCCATTCGCATGGTCAGGCGCAGTTCGAGCTCTTGAAGCGCGCTTTTGAGATCCGACTTCATCACGAGATCGTCGAACGCGTGCGCCGTCAGAGCCTCAGCCAACGCTTCGGCCTGACGCGCCTCCATGCCGGCCGCAGAGAGCCGTTTGACGAACGCGAGAGTGTCGAAGGCGAACTGCGCGGTCACTCACTAAATTAGCGCGAGTCATCACTTCCATGCAAGTTTAAACCGTGAACATATGGATTCCGTTTACCCCATCGTCGGGATGACGAACGCATTCTCTCCTGTCACGCTCCCGTCCGGCCAGCGCTGGGTAACCGTCTTGGTCTTGGTCCAGAACCTCACCCCTTCCATGCCGTGCTGGTTGATGTCGCCGAAGCCGCTGCGCTTCCAGCCGCCGAACGTGTGGTAGGCGACCGGCACCGGGATCGGCACGTTGATCCCGACCATTCCGACATTGACCCGCGCGGCGAACTCGCGCGCCGCGTGGCCGTTGCGGGTGAAGATGGCGACCCCATTGCCATATTGATGCTCCGAGGGGAGGCGCACCGCCTCCTCGAAGCTGTCGGCGCGGACCATCTGCAGGACCGGGCCGAAGATCTCCTCCCGGTAGGAGCGGAAGCTCGGCTGGACATGGTCGAAGAAGGTCGGGCCGATGAAGAAGCCCTCCTCGTGGCCCTGAAGCCTGAAGCCGCGGCCGTCGATCACCAGCTCGCCGCCCTCGTCGGCGCACATCTGGATGTAATTCTCGATCCGGCTTCGGTGGGCGGCGTTCACCACCGGCCCGTAATGGGCCTCGGAGTCGGTCGAGATTCCGACGCGAAGGCCCTCGATCGCCGGGACCAGCTTCTCGCGCAGGTTGGCAGCGGTCTTCTCGCCGACCGGAACCACCACCGGCAGCGCCATGCAGCGCTCGCCCGCCGAGCCGAATGCGGCTCCGGCGAGGTCGTTCACCACCATGTCGAGATCGGCGTCGGGCATGACGATGCCGTGATTCTTGGCGCCTCCGAAGGCCTGGACCCGCTTTCCGTTCGCGGTGCCGCGGCTATAGATATATTGCGCGATGTCGGACGAGCCGACGAAGCTGATCGCCTTGATCTCGTCATGGTCGAGGATCGCGTCGACCATCTCCTTGTCGCCGTGGACGACCTGGAGGATGCCGTCGGGCAGCCCGGCCGCCTTCATCAGCTCGGCGAGCCGGACGGGCACGGAGGGGTCGCGCTCCGAGGGCTTGAGGATGAAGGCATTGCCGCAGGCGATGGCGACCCCGAACATCCACATCGGGATCATCGCCGGGAAGTTGAACGGCGTGATCCCGGCGACGATGCCGAGCGGCTGGCGCATCGAATAGACGTCGATCCCGGGGCCGGCGCCCTGGGTATATTCGCCCTTGAGGGCGTGCGGGATGCCGCAGGCGAACTCGATCACCTCGAGCCCGCGCTGCACGTCGCCCTTGGCGTCGGCGATCACCTTGCCGTGCTCGGAGGAGAGGAGGAGGGCGAGGTCCTCCATATTCTCCTCGACCAGGGCCTTGAAGTTGAACATCACCCGGGCCCGCCGCTGCGGGTTGGTCGCCGCCCAGCCCGGGAGCGCTTCGTTCGCGGCCGCCACGGCGCGCTCGAGGTCGGCGGCGGTGCCGAGGCGCACCTTCGCCTGAACTCCGCCATTGTTCGGATCGAACACGTCGCCGTGCCGCTCGCCCGACGCGTGCGCCGCGCCGCCGATGAAATGATCGATGTTACGCATGGCTGTCCTCGAAGACTGAGACTGACGAAGGATTGCGGCCCCCCTAGCCAAGCGCTCCGGCAAATGCCAGTTGCCGCCGCGACGGAGGAACGATGAAGCTAGGATCCCTTCCCGGCGGGCGCGACGGCCGCCTCGTGGTCGTAAGCCGCGACCT
>DATHBY010000335.1:0-4337 GCA_035295885.1 Allosphingosinicella sp. | reverse complement strand
GCTGGTTCTGGCAGGCGACGATGATTCCGGTCGGAAGATGGGTGATGCGGACCGCGCTGTCGGTGGTGTTGACGTGTTGTCCGCCGGCGCCGGAAGAGCGGTAGGTGTCGATCTTGAGGTCGCTTTCGTTGACCTCGACGTCGATGTCGTCGTCGACCTCGGGATAGACCCAGACACTGGAAAAGCTGGTGTGGCGGCGGGCGGCGGAGTCGTATGGGCTGATGCGCACCAGCCGGTGCACGCCGGATTCGGTCTTCAGCCAGCCATAGGCGTTCTCGCCCTTGACGAGCAGGGTGGCGGACTTGATGCCGGCCTGCTCGCCGGAATGGCGGTCGACCAGCTCGACCTTCATGCCGCGGCGCTCGGCCCAGCGCGTGTACATGCGCTGCAGCATCTCCGCCCAGTCCTGGCTTTCGGTGCCGCCGGCGCCGGCATTGACCTCGATATAGGTGTCGTTGGCGTCGGCCTCGCCGGCGAGCAGGGCGGCGACCTTGTCGCGCTCGGCGCGCTCGGCGAGTTCGGCGAGCGCGGCCACCGCGTCCGCCTCCATCGCCTCGTCGCCTTCGGACTCCGCCATTTCGAGGAGCTCGACGGTGTCGTCCAGCTCCTGCTGGATGGCGCGGGTGGCGCCGATCGCCTCCTCCAGCCGCCGCCGCTCGCGCATCACCTCCTGAGCGGCCTTCGGATCGTTCCAGAGGGCCTGGTCCTCGACCCTGGCATTGAGCTCCTCGAGACGCCTGAGCGCCCGGTCCCAGTCGAGGAACCGGCGGAGGAGGGCGAGCGCGGACCTGATCTGGTCGGCATGGGCTTGCGCTTCGGCGCGCATCTGTCGGTCTCCGGTTACGCGTCATGCCAGCGAAGGCTGGCATCCATGCTGACTCCGCATCGACCCCTGCTTCGCTGGGGTGACGGGTTGATGCTGCCTAGTAAATCCCGCCCTGATCTTGCAAGAAGTCGCTGTCGCGCTGCTGCGTCTGCGCCCGCTGCACCCGGACCTTGCGCACCACCTTTTCAGGCGGCCGGTTGGCCATTTCGTCGCGGCGGATCGAGCGGCGAGGCTCGCTTTCGGGCTTGAATGCCTCCCAGATCACCGCCGCCTTGGGCTCGTCGGTCGGCCAGGCGCCGAACACCTTCTTGCCCGAGCGGCGGTCGATCCGGACCATCCGGATGCCGGACGGCGCGCGGAACGGCAGCACCGGCAGGTCCTTGAACGCCGCCTGCGCGAACTGCTTGAAGATCGGCGCCGCCAGCGTGCCGCCCTGAGCGTAGCCGCCCATCGGCCGCGGCTGGTCGAAGCCCATGTAGATCCCGGCGACGATCTGGGCGCTGCCGCCGATGAACCAGACGTTGGTCGGGCCGGACGTGGTTCCGGTCTTGCCGAACAGCGGCCGGCCGAGGTCGCGAAGAACCTGGGCGGTGCCGCGCTGGACGACCCCCTCGAGGATGTGGACCATCTGGTAGGCGGTGAGCGGGTCGAGCACCTGCTTGGTCCGAAGCGGCGGCCTCGGCATCGGCTTGCCGTCCCAGTCGCGGGCGTTGCAGCCGTCGCAGGGGCGCGTATCGGCGCGGTAGATGACCTTCCCGTTGCGGTCCTGGACATAGTCGATCAGGCTCGGTTTCACCTCCCGGCCCTGGTTGGCGAGGATGGCGAAGGCGTTGGTCATCTTGAGCACGGTCGTGTCGCCGGCCCCGAGGGAAATGGCCAGGTAATTGGGATAATCGCCGACCCCCATGAGCTTCGAGAGGCGGGTCACCTTGTCCATTCCGGTCTGGTTGGCGGCGCGCACCGTCATCAGGTTGCGCGACTGCTCGATTCCCCAGCGCATCGTCTGCGGCCCGGCATTGCCGCCGGAGAAGTTGCGGAAGCATTTGTTGCCGAGCCCGGCGCCCTGCCAGACGCAGAATGAGCCGTCGACGATGATCGTGGCCGGAGTCATGCCGTTGTCGAGCGCGGCGGCATAGACGATCGGCTTGAACGTCGATCCCGGCTGGCGCTGGGCCTGGACTGCGCGGTTGAAATCGTCGCCGCGCGCGTCGAACCCCCCCTGCATGGCCAGAACCCGTCCGGTCGCCACTTCCTGCACGACCATCCCGCCTTTGACCTCGGGAATGGAGCGCAGCGACCATATTCCGCCGTCGCGCTTGACCGCGATGACCATGCCCGGGCGAAGGAAGTTGAAGGCGGCCGTCCCGGTGCCGCGCTTGGGCATCGAAGCCGCGTAGGAGGGGAGCTCCCCGGTCGAGCCGTCGGTGAATCCGATCGTCACTCTCTGACCCTCGCGCGACAGCACCACGGCCGTCCGCCAATCCTCATAGCCCACTCCGAACGGCGCCCGCGCCAGCTCCCCGCGCCAGTCGCCGCCGACATCGACCTTGAGGCCCGGATCACGCCAGCCCTTGCCGCGATCGTAGCGCATCAGCCCGTCGCGGAGCGCCATTTCCGCCGCTTTCTGCTTGGGCACGTCGAGAGAGGTGCGCACCCACAGGCCGCCGGTATAGACGCCGTTGGGTCCTTTCTCGGTCTGCTCGCCCCATCGGGCCATGAGCTGGCGCCGGACTTCCTCGACGAAATAGCCGCCGACGTTGCGGACGCTGGCGTTGGCGAAGCGCACCGTGCCGAGCGGCTCGGCCTGAGCGGCGGCGCGCTCCGCGGCGCTGATCTTGCCGTTCCGCTCCATCTCGGCGAGCACCCAGTTGCGCCGGTCGAGCGCGCGCTCGGTGCGCCGATCCGGGTCGTAGTTGCTCGGAGCCTTGGGCAGGATGGCGAGATAGGCGACTTCGTGCAGCTGGAGATGCTCGACGTCCTTGTCGAAATAGGCGCGCGCGGCCGCCTGAACGCCGTAGGCGTTCCGCCCCAGGAAGATCTGGTTGAGGTAGAGGGCGAGGATCTGCTGCTTGGTCAGCACGCTCTCGATCCGGCGGGCGAGGAAGGCTTCCTTGATCTTCCGGGTGACCGAATATTCGTCGCCGAGCAGGAGGTTCTTGGCCACCTGCTGGGTGATGGTCGAGCCGCCGCGCGCGCGTTCGCCGCTGCCGACCTTCGAAATATAGTCGCCGACCGCTCCGACGAGGCCGGGATAGTCGATGCCGCCATGGGTGAAGAAGGTCTTGTCCTCTGCGGAGGTGAAGGCGTCGACGAGGGGCTGGGGGAACTCGTCGAACGACAATTCGACCCGGCGCTCGCGGGCGAAGCTCTGCACCGGCTCGCCGTCGATCCCGCGCACGTTGGTGGGAAGCGGGGGCTGGTAGGTGAGCAGGGTCTCGGCCGACGGAAGGTTGCGGGCGAACAGCAGCCAGAGCAGGAAATAGAGGATGACCGGGATGGCGGCCAGATAGGCGAGGATGCGAACCCACCTCTTTCCCCACGCCCGGCGCGCGGCGCCCCCGAAGCGGCTTCCGGCATCGCGGTGAAGGGTGAATCGGGTCGGGGCGGCGTCAGCGGACATTCGGGGAAGCTCTAGCCGATGATCGAAGCGCGGTGAAGCGCCTCTGGGCTTGACTTTCCGATTTATCGTATATACAATAATTATGTGGAAATCGAATTCGACCCGGCGAAGCGTGAGATTCTTCTTCGGGAAAGGGGCCTGGACCTGGCCGACGCCGGCGAATTGCTGATCGGGCCTCGACTGGATGAATTGGACGACAGGTTCGACTACGGTGAGGACGGATGGCGGTCACTTGGCCTTCTGAAAGGCGAAGTCGTGGCATGCGTCTGGGTCGATCCGGGAGCAAGCAGAGTTCGGGTAATCACGATGTGGAAAGCACGACGTAATGAGCAAGAGAAATTCCTCCGGTTCTGGGAAGGTATCTGATGAGGTCTCGGCGTTCGAGCCAAATTTCGACGACGAGATAATCGAGTTCGACGACACCTTCTTCGAACGCGCCGCGGTCGTTCGGGGTGGAAAGGTGATCCGAGAAGGAACTGGCACGCTGACCAATCGCGGCCGACCCCCGTTGCCGGAAGGGACCCGTAAAGAGCTTGTCTCGGTTCGGCTCTCCCCGGACGTCCTCTGGTGGCTCCGCTCCACCGGGCCGGGGTGGCAATCGCGGATGGAGGCCATGTTGCGCGAGCGCATGGAGGCCGCGATGGCGAAGGATTAGCGCCCTGCCACCCTCACCAGCCGCCTCGCGAAATGGGTCTCGATCGCGCTCTTCATGCCGAGCGCGATCTGCCGGCGGCCCTCCGGGGAGGCGATGTAGGCGGTGTCGGTGGGATTGGTGAGGTAGCCGGTCTCGAACAGGATGGACGGCACGTCGGGCGCCTTGAGCACGACGAGCGACGCGAAACGATGATATTCGGGCCTGAACGGGAAATAGGCCGAAGCCTCCCGCTTCAG
>DATHBY010000334.1:0-2508 GCA_035295885.1 Allosphingosinicella sp. | reverse complement strand
ATGGACCCCAGCCTTCGCCGGGGTGACGGAGCAAGAATGAACGACATCGCGACTCCCCCCAGCGTCGGCCACGAGCGCCTTGCCCGCCTGATGAAGCGCGGCACCGATTTCCTCGGCTGCGAGGTCGCCGTCCTCGGCGGAGCGATGAGCTGGATTTCCGAGCGGAACCTCGTCTCGGCTTTGTCCAACGCGGGCGCCTTCGGGGTGATTGCGTGCGGGGCGATGACGCCCGACCTGCTCGACACCGAGATCGCGGAAACGAAGAAGCGGACGCAAAGGCCCTTCGGAGTCAACCTCATCACGATGCACCCCCAGCTCTCCGAGCTGATCGACGTCTGCGCCAACCACCGAGTTACCCACGTCGTCCTCGCCGGCGGGCTTCCGCCGCCCGGCTCGATCGACCGGATCAAGGGCAATGGCGCCAAGCTGATCTGCTTCGCGCCGGCGCTGGCGCTGGCGAAGAAGCTCGCCCGCTCGGGAGTCGATGCGCTGGTCATCGAGGGGATGGAGGCCGGCGGCCATATCGGACCGGTGTCCACCTCGGTGCTCGCCCAGGAGATATTGCCGCCGCTGGCCGCCGACATGCCGATCTTCGTCGCCGGCGGAATCGGCCACGGCGGGCTCATCGCCGGCTATCTGGAGATGGGCGCGGTCGGGGTCCAGCTCGGCACCCGCTTCGTCTGCGCCCACGAATGCATCGCCCATCCCAATTTCAAGAAGGCCTTCATCCGGGCCTCGGCGCGCGACGCGATCACCAGCGTCCAGATCGACCCGCGCCTGCCCGTCATCCCGGTCCGGGCGCTCAGGAACCGCGAGATGGAGAGCTTCGCCGCCAAGCAGCGCGAGGTCGCCGACCTGCTCGACCGCGGCGCGGTCGAGATGACGGAGGCCCAGCTCCAGATCGAGCATTATTGGGCCGGAGCCCTGAGGCGGGCGGTGATCGAGGGCGACGTCGAGAGCGGATCGGTGATGGCGGGGCAGTCCGTGGGCATGGTCAAGGACGAGGCGCCGGTGGCGGAGATATTGCGCCAGCTGGTCGACGAGGGGGCGCGCGCGCTGGAGAGAAGGTCGGCCTGAGCCCGTCATCCCGGCGAAGGCCGGGATCCATGGACGCGGACGTCGGCGATTAGCTGCAGGCCATGGTGATCTTGGATTCCGGCCTTCGCCGGAATGACGGGGCTCGTCATGCCGGACTTGGTCCGGCATCCATGAACATCGCCGCATGTGATTTTTGGGTGTTGCTTACGACCGCATAGATTTGGCCAATGGAGCGGCATCCTTGCGTCTACATCCTCGCCAGCCGGCGCCACGGCACGCTTTACACCGGCGTCACTTCGAACCTCTTCCAGCGCCTATGGCAGCATCGGAACGGCATCACGAAAGGCTTTGTGGGTCGCTACGCCGTCTGGCGGCTCGTCTGGTTCGAGATGCATGGCGACATGGAGTCCGCGATCATCCGCGAAAAGCGAATCAAGGATTGGAAAAGGGCCTGGAAGGTGCGGTTGATCGAGGCTGAAAATCCCGAGTGGCACGACTTGGCGATCGGGTTCGGATTCGAGCCGGCCGGGGGCGAGGGGGGTGGGGACTAGTATCCGGCCACGGTGTTCATGGATTCCGGCCTTCGCCGGAATGACGGGGGAGGGGCGGGACGACGGTTTGAGCTGTCATCCCGGCGAAGGCCGGGATCCACGAACACGGACATCAGGGTAGCCTCGACCGGGCGCGTCCATCGATTCCGGCTTCGCCGGAACGACGGGTGGGGCGTTTCCTCCCTCGTTCCTTCCTGCTACCGCTCCGCAATGCCCGCCCATTCCGCCGCCTCAGCACGGGAGATTCTGACCGGGCTGCACGACGTGATGGCGTCGCGGGCGAGCGCCCAGGCGAAGCTCAACAAGGTCGTCAAGATCATCGCCGAGGCGATGGCGAGCGAGGTCTGCTCCATCTACCTGCTTCGCGACGGGGTGCTGGAGCTGTTCGCAACGCTTGGGCTGAACCAGAGCGCGGTCCACGTCACCAGGCTGGCGATGGGGGAGGGGCTGGTCGGGACGATCGCCAAGGACGTCTCGATCCTCAACCTCGCCGAGGCGCCCAGCCATCCCGAATTCGCCTACCGGCCGGAGACCGGGGAGGAGCTGTTCCACAGCTTCGCCGGGGTTCCGATCATCCGCCGCGAGCGGGCGATCGGGGTGCTCGCCGTCCAGCATGCCGAGGCCCGCGCCTATGACGCGCTGGAGATCGAGGCGCTCCAGACGGTGGCGATGGTGCTCGCCGAGCTGATCGCCAATGCCGGCCTGGCCGATAAGGCGGCGGCGGCCGGCTCGACGGTCCGGGAGGAGGGGCCGGAGCGGCTCGACGGGTTGAAGCTGGTCGCCGGGATGGCCCGGGGGCAGGCCGTCTACCACCAGCCCCGGATCCTCATCGAGCATACCGTCGCCGAGGATCTCGAAGCCGAGCGCCACCGCGTCTATTCCGCCTTCCGCCGCATGCGCGAGCAGATCGAGACGATGA
>DATHBY010000333.1:0-4723 GCA_035295885.1 Allosphingosinicella sp. | reverse complement strand
CTCGTCGGACAGGCGGGTGCGGTTGGCGGCGCGGGCCAGGAACCGCTCGGCGATCTCGCCCGCGCTGCGCCCGCCGACGCTCGCGATGCCGGCGATGGACAGGATGTCCTCCACGAAGGCCTTGGCCGCCTGGGGAGCCTGGCCCTCGATGGCGGCGAGAAGCCCCGCATGTTCCTGCTGCCCGGCCCCGTCGGCCTCGGCGAGGCTGGCGAGGCCCTGGCCCAACACGATGGACCGGATCACCCGCCGCTTGGCGGCGGGCGCGACGCCGAGCGCGTCGATGAGGGCGTGCAGAAGGCCCATGTCGCCGAGCTTCACCCGCGGGCGGGGCGCGCCGATGCGCTCCAGGCCTTCCAGGGCAAGGCCGAGGATTTCCGCATCCGCGGCGGCGGCGTCCGCCCGGCCGATGGACTCGATGCCCGCCTGGAGAAACTCGCCGCTTTCGCCCGCGCGCATCCGGAAGACCGGGCCGCCATAGGCGTAGCCGGAGGGCTGCGCCCCCCCGGCGGCCAGATGCCGGAGGCAGACGGGAATGGTGTATTCGGGCCGCAGGCACAGCTCCGCGCCGGAGGCGTCCTGGGTCACGAACATGCGCCGCCGGATGTCCTCGCCCGACAGGTCGACGAACACGTCCGCCGGCTGGAGCACCGGCGGCTCGACCCGCGCATAGCCCTCGCGCCCGAACAGCGCGATCAGCGCAACAATGGCATCCGTCTCCGTCACCGCCCGATCCTCATGCTGGGATGCTCTCTAGCAATGCCGGGCCGGGAAGGCGATTGTTTTCGACGGGAAGGGTGAACGGCAGCAGGCCGCCCTGGAAAACGCGAATGCCCGGCTGCAGGCCGGGCATGGCGGAACGCCGCTGATAAGCCCGGCGCTACTCGGACGCGCTGCCGCCGGCGCTGTTGTCGTTGGTGCTCTTGGCCTTGGCCGGGGCCTTGCGCTTGCTGGGGCGTCGAACGGCCTTGGCCTTGCCGGCGGACTTGCCGGACCCGCTGCCTTCGCCGATCAGGCCGGAGGGCAGGAAATGACGGGCCGCTTCCGTCACCACCTCGGCGACCGCGCCTGCGGCGGTCTGGGTCAGGTCGGCGGTCTGCGCGCCTGCATCGGCCACGGCGGTTCCGGCCTTCTTGGCCGTCCGGGTCTGGGTGAGCGCCGCCGCCGCCGCGCCTGCCGCCGCGATCAGGGCGTCGGCCAGGATCTCGCGGCCGAGATTGGAGCCGATCAGATCCATGAGGCCGGATCGCTTCACGGTTTTCGCGATCTTCGAACCCGAGCCCTTGGAGCCCGAGTCCTTCTTGGACTTGCCGGTACCCTTCTTGTCCTTGGCCTTGGCCATTGCCGTCTCCTCAATCGTCAAGTTCGGGGAACAACCCGAGGGAAGCACAGCGGTTCCCAAAAGCCAAGCTTATCCGAAGTGCCGCGCCAGCACCTCGCGCACCGCGTCCACGAGCCCCGCTTCGGGAACGGAGAACTGCGCCGGGCGGGACGCCTTCCATTCGGCGTTGGACGCGATGGCGTCGGCCGCCCTTGCGCCTTCGATCAGGTCCTTGATCTCGACCTCGCCGCGCTCGCGCTCGTTGGAGCCCTGGATGATCGCGCAGGGGCTCTGCCGCCGGTCGGCGTATTTCATCTGCGCCTTCATGCCCGACGAGCCGAGGTAGAGCTCGGCGCGGATGCCCGCCTGGCGCAGGGCCGAGACCATGCGCTGGTAGGCGGCGACCTGATCCCGGTCCATCACCAGGACCACCACGGGACCCGGCTTCTCGTTGCCGGACACGATGGGGCTTTTCACCATCTGCAAGGCCGAGAGCAGGCGCGACACGCCGATGGAGAAGCCCGTGGCCGGCACGGGCTCGGAGCGGAAGCGGCCCACGAGCCCATCGTAGCGCCCGCCGCCGCCCACCGAGCCGAAGCGGACGGGGCGTCCGCTCTCGTCGGTGACCGAGAAGGTCAGCTCGGCCTCGTAGACGGGGCCCGTGTAGTATTCGAGGCCGCGCACCACGGAGGGGTCGATGCTCACCCGGTCGTCGTACCCCGAGGCAGCCACGAGCGCAGCGATCTCCGCCAACTCGTTCGCTCCCTCCTGGCCCCGCGCCGACGCGCCGACGACCTCGCGAAGGCTCGCAACGGTCGTGGCATTGTCCGCACCTCTGGCGCCCGTGAAGGACAGCACCCGCTCGATGGCCTCGGGCGCAAGCGCCGCGCCCTTGGTGAAGTCGCCGCTCTCGTCCTTGCGGCCGGGGCCGAGAAGCTGGCCCACGCCGTCGGGTCCGAGGCGGTCGAGCTTGTCGATGGCGCGCAGCACCGTGAGCCGCTGGCCCGCTTGCGTCTCGCCCCCGAGGCCGATGGCCTCCAGCACGCCGTCCAGAACCTTGCGGTTGTTGACCTTGATCAGGTAGTCGCCGCGCTTGAGGCCGAGCCTTTCGAGCGTATCGGCGGCCATCATGCAGATTTCCGCATCCGCCGCCACGGAGGCGGAGCCCACCGTGTCGGCGTCGAACTGCATGAACTGGCGGAAGCGGCCGGGGCCCGGCTTCTCGTTGCGAAACACCCAGCCGGCGCGGTAGCTGCGATAGGGCTTGGGCAGGGCGTCGAAGTTCTCGGCCACGTAGCGGGCGAGCGGCGCGGTGAGATCATAGCGCAGGGACAGCCACTGCTCGTCGTCGTCCTGGAACGAGAACACGCCTTCGTTGGGGCGGTCCTGATCCGGCAGGAACTTGCCCAGCGCCTCGGTGTATTCCACGAAGGGCGTCTCCACGCCCTCGAAACCGTAGAGCTCATAGGTCTCGCGGATCGCCGCCAGCATGCGCTCGGTGGCGGCGAGATCGGCGGGAGCGCGGTCGGCAAAGCCGCGCGGGGCGCGGGCCTTGATGGTGTCGGCCTTGGACATGGGTTTAACGAGCAGCCGTTGGATTGAAAAAACGTGCTGCGTGGTAACCCGCCTGGCGGGGAGGGGCAAGGGCCGGCCCGGCCGGTCCCGTTCCGGAGCCTGCCTATCGCGGCGCCGAGCCGATCCGGCTCCGGTCCTCGGACCAGAGGATCAGGATCGCGTATCCTATGATGTCCGAGACCGGCACGGTGCCGACCGCCTTGCTGTCGCGGCTGTCCACGGAGTTGTCCCGGTTGTCGCCCATGACGAAGACTTCCCCCTCGGGAACGCGCGTGACCTCCGTGTCGTCCCAGTAGCCTCGGTCCCCCCTCTGCTCGATGACGAAGTGGCTCGTTCCCTCGGGAAAGGTCTCCCGGTAGCGCATGACGGAGTTCCGCTTGCCAAGGGTGTCCCGGGTCTGGAAATCCTCCACGCGCTCCCGTGGGACCGGCGTGCCGTTGATGTGCAGGCGGCCGGAGACAAGCTGGATGCTGTCGCCGGGGAGCCCGACGACGCGCGTCACATAGATGGCTCCGCGCTTGCGCACACGCTGAATCACGACATCTCCTCGCCGAGGGTTGGGCCGCTGCACCGTATGCACGGCGCCGAGTACGCGATCGCCAACCTGGAATGTGGGCATCATTGATCCTGACCCGAGGGTGTAAACCTGCACGCCCATCGGGCCCCAGGAGCGGAGCCAGACGGCCCCGGCGCCGATCAGGAGAAACGCCAGCACGGCGACGCACCAGAGGATCAGGAGCAGCAGCGCCGGGTGCGGTCTCCTGGATTCGGATTGTTGAACGCTCAGGGTCACGGGCGGTCCGCCGCATATTTTATAACGTAGCCATTATGGGGCGACCGCCGTATCCGTCAACGAAGCTTGGCGCGCCAGCCCATGCGGAAAGGCCCCGGGAAGCGGCCGCCTTGCGGGCGGGGCTTTCCGGGACCCAGGTTGGGACAGGTGCAGGACGCCTCAGGCCACCGCGCGGATCGCCTTGACGAGCCTGTGGACCATCTCGCCGATCTGCTCCTCGGTGATGAGGGGCGGGGAGAGGGCGATGGTGTCGGGAGCTTTCCGGCGGCTCTGTAGCGGCCGGGACACGCCGGCGAGATACGGCAGGAATTCGCTCGCCTGCCCGACAACCGCGCTTGTCGTTCGGAGCTTTAGCGGACAACATCTTGGCATTGCTGATTCGCCTGATTTCACCGACGACCAGGGGAGCGGGGGCACCCATGGCCACGATAACGGACAAAGTCCGAATTTCTCATCATGTGAAGGCGGGCTCGCTCGCAGCCGCGCTGGCCTTGTCGGCAGCAGCCGGATCGGCCTTTGCGCCGATGGCGGCGAGCGCCGCCGTCCCGGTCCTGGCGGTGGCCGTCCTGGCCGCCTGCGCGGGCGTCGCCGCCGCCTGGCGGCGGGCGGAGGCCGCCATGCGGCTATCCGAGCAGGCGGCGGCCCAATGTGCGCAGCTTGCGGACCGGCTGGTGAGCCTCGAGCGGCAATCGCAGGCTCCGGCCGCCGGTCCTGCCCTGCGCTCGACCGTGGCCGAGGTCACCGGCACCGTGGGGCTTCTCGGAGGGGTGGTGCGGGAGCTCGCCAGGAACGTGGCCGCCCAGCACCGGGACGTGGCCGACCTGAAGGATTCCCTCCGGTTGCCGCCGAGAACCCGCGAGGCGCCCAAGGACGAGCGGCCGCCGCTCAAGATTGTGCCCGAGCCGCGCCGCCTCCGGGAGCTGCCGGAGCCCTCCTGCTCCGCGCCCGAGCCGTCCCTCCTGCCCACTGCCCGGAGATCAACGGACGAGGAGCTGCGCCGCATGAAGCTCATCGCCCAGGCTCTCGAAGCGGACGGG
>DATHBY010000332.1:0-3272 GCA_035295885.1 Allosphingosinicella sp. | reverse complement strand
GCGGAACGTCACCAACCGCGATGCTCCCCTGGTGGCGCGGCTGCGCCAGGTGGGGGCGGTGATCGTGGGCAAGACCAACCTTTCGGAATGGGCGAACATCCGCGACAACGATTCGATCTCCGGCTGGAGCGCCATCGGCGGCCAGACGCGAAATCCGCACGCGCTCAACCGAAACGGCTGCGGCTCGAGCACCGGCAGCGGAGTCGCGGTGGCGGCCGGGATGGTGCCGGCGGCGATCGGCACCGAGACGGACGGCTCGATCACCTGCCCCGCCGCGATCAACGGAATCGTCGGCTTCAAGCCCACCGTCGGCCTTGTCAGCCGCACCCATGTCATCCCGATCAGCCACAGCCAGGACACACCCGGGCCGATGACCCGGACGGTACGCGATGCCGCGCTCGTCCTGGCCGCCATGGCCGGAAGCGACCCCGCCGACCCGCAGACGCGCGAGGCCGACGACCGCCGAACGGATTTCGCCGGCGGGCTCTCGGCGGATTCGTTGCGCGGCAAGCGGATCGGAGTCATGCGCTTCGCCAGCGGCTTCGGCACCGACGCTCCGTTCGAGGAGGCCCTGCGCACGCTCAGGGCGCTAGGGGCGGTGCTCGTCGAGATCGCGAAGTTCGAACGGAAGCCGGAAATGGGCCGAAGCGAGTTCAAGGTGCTGCTCACCGAGCTCAAGGCCGATCTCAACGCCTATCTCGCCACCACTCCGCCGGGCGTCCAAACCCGCACCCTCGCCGAGGTGATCGCCTTCAACAAGGGTTCGGCGCGCGAGCTCGCCCTGTTCGGCCAGGACACGTTCGAGGAAGCGGAGAAGACCAAGGGCCTCGACGACCCGGAGTATAAGAAGGCGCGGGAGACGAGCCTTCGGCTGGCCGGGCCGGAGGGTATCGACAAGATGCTCAAGGATAACGACGTCATTGCCCTGGTCGGGCCGACCATGGCGCCGGCCTGGCCGATCGACGCGGTGAACGGCGACCAGATTTCGGGCGGAGGCGCGGGCGGCTTCGCAGCGATCGCAGGCTATCCGCACCTCACCGTGCCGATGGGCCATGTGAAGGGGCTGCCCGTGGGCCTCAGCTTCATCGGCCCGAAATGGTCGGACGGGATGATCCTGTCGCTCGGCTATGCCTATGAGCAGGCGTCGAGGAAGCGGGTGGAGCCGCGCTTCCTGCCGTCGATCGAGGAGAGCCCGGAGGTGGCGCCCTATTTGCGGCCGGTGAGGCGGTGAACTGTTTCCCGGCTACGGTGCCTTGCTTTTCCGTGCCTTCCTTTTCGCCGTCCCTCTCAGCCCCGCCTCCACCGCCAGTGCCGCCCAGCGCTGCATCGCTTCGGGATCGTCGTAGACGTCCTGCGGGGCGCGGCGATAGTTCATCGTGTCGATTCGCCCGTCCTTGAAGGTGACGCTGAACCTCTCACACCCTTCCGCGTCCCAGACCGCGTCGCTCTCAGCGTCGGCCTTGAGCCACAGCTCCCCCTCGTCGAGGATCGCGAACACCGTGCCGTCGAGATAGAGCGTCGCGCCGCCCATCATCTTGCGCATCGTGACGGCGCCGAGCGGTTCCAATGCCTCCTGGACCCGGGCGTAGAGGCCTTCGTCGAAGCTCATGCCGCGGTCAGCCTAAGCCCGACGATGCAGGCGATCAGGGCGAGGAGGAGGAGGATCCGGATCGAATTGACCGGCTCGCCGAACCACAGGATCCCGACCAGCACCGTCCCCGCCGCTCCGATCCCGCCCCAGACGGCGTAGGCGGTCCCCATCGGGATATCGCGGGCGGCGCGCTCGAGCAGGCCCATCGACAGGGTCACGGAGACCAGGAAGGCCAAGGTCCACGGCAGGTTCCTGAAGCCGTCGACGAACCTGAGACAGGTGGTGAAGCCGACCTCGAACAGGCCCCCGACGATGAGCAGAAGCCAGGCCATCAGACCCCCGCCTCGACGGCCGGCATCGGTCCATTATGAGGCCGGGTCGCGGCCCAGCAGGCGGCGACGATCATCGCCGCGCCCACCAGGGTCAGCGGCTGGATGGGCTCGGCGAAGATCAGGTACCCGAAGATCGCCGCCCAGATGAAGCCGGTATATTCGACCGGCGCCAGCCGCTGCGCCTCCGCCCGGGCGTAGGCCCAGGAAAGGAGGATGAGCGAGCCGAAGGCGAGGGCTGCGGCCGCGAGGATCGCGGGCAGCTGCTCGGCCGGCGGCGGAGTCGCCAGGAAGGGCGCGGCGGGCAGGAAGCAGGCGGTCATGACGAGGGCGGTGAAGAAGGCGATCTCCACCGGGCCCGCGAGCTGCGCCTGCTGGCGCATCAGGATGATGTTCCAGCCGTAGAGCCCGGCCGAGCCGAGGATGGCGATCGAGCCGAGCAGGGCCTCGCGCCCGAGCTCCGCCTGCGCCTGGCCGGCCAGGATCACGACCACTCCGGCGAAGCCGAGCAGGGAGGCGAGGATGGCGGCCCGCTCGATCCGCTCCTTGAGCAGCACGGCCGCCAAATAGAGGGCGATCAAAGGCGCGACGAAGGCCAAGGCGATGGCCTGCGCCATCGGCACCCGAGCCAGCCCCCAGAAGAACAGCATCGCCATGACGCTGCCCATGATTCCGCGGATGAGGTGCACTCGAAGCGCCGCCCGGCCGGGCCGGGGGGAGCGCCGAAGGAAGAAGACTGCGCCTCCGATCGCCGCCCCCGCCAGCGTCCGCCAGAGCAGTGCATTGTAGGTGCCGATCGCCAGCGACAGTCCCTTCATGAGGGCGTCCATCGTGGAGAAGAGCGCGATTCCCAGGGTCGCCACCGCGAAGGGTATGGCCGGCCGGGGATGCAATTGGGACGATGCGCTCATGCGCCGCCGATAGCGGCGACGGCCGCCGCCGTCACGCCCAGTAGATTCGCATCGCCTTGCCGCGCAACTCGCTCGGCCAGCCGCGAGACGGCGAAGAAGGCCTAAGAGCGGCCCGACCCCACCGGAACGGTCCCTTTGCCCGCGGCTTCACCGCGTCCGTGCGCTGCGAGCCAGGAGGGAAGGCCGCTGAGCGTGAGCTGCCGCCAGCTTCGCGATTCTTCTGGCCTCGGCAAGCATCCTGCGCTCGCAATTGGCCATGGCACCCCAGTCGAAGGGGCTGCCCACAGCCAGTTCGCGGCAGGCGCCCCGGGCGGCGTCGGCCACCCGCCGTTCAAGGGCCCGGCGGCCGTCCCGCGTGGCCAGGTCGAGATCGGCCGCGTGGACAGAGATGGTGGGGCCGCGATCCTGCGCGGCCGAACCTGCCGGCGGGTGCAAGACCAA
>DATHBY010000331.1:0-2684 GCA_035295885.1 Allosphingosinicella sp. | reverse complement strand
TTCGCGCTAATCGTCATTGCGAGGAGTGAAGTGACGAAGCAATCCAGCTGGGCCTCTCTGGCCGCACTGGATTGGTTCGCTTCGCTCGCAATGACCGAGCGAGTTCCGGATTCCCGCTTTCGCGGGAATGACGTCAAGGCGTAGGGCGGGCTCGTGCCTTTCCTACTCCCGCTCCTGCTCGCGGCCGCTCCGGCGCCGGCCCCCGACATTGTCGTCACCGGCCGCGGCCTCGCGACCGCCGCGGGCGAGGAGGTGTTCGACACAATCGCCATCGACCGCGACCGGCTGACCGGCTCGGCCTCCGGGCGGCTCGAGGAGGTGCTTCGCGACGTCCCCGGCTTCCAGCTCTTCCGCCGCTCCGATTCGAGGTCGGCCAATCCCACCAGCCAGGGCGCGACCCTGCGCGCGCTCGGCGGCAACGCGTCGAGCCGGGTGCTGCTCGTCCTCGACGGAGTGCCCCAGACCGATCCGTTCGGCGGCTGGGTGAGCTGGCCGGCCTATCATCCCGAGCGGCTCGGCGAGGCGCGGGTGACCCGCGGCGGCGGCAGCGGAGTCCAGGGGCCGGGAGCGCTGGCCGGAACGATCGAGCTTGCCAGCGCCACCCCGGCGCAGCTGAGCGGGCCGCTCGGGCGCTCCTCCTATGGCAGCCGCGACGGCCTCGACGTTCATGCCGGCCTCGGCCTGCCGCTCGGCGGAGGCTTCGTCGCCCTGTCCGGCGCCTGGCAGCGCGGGGACGGGTTCGTACCGGTCGTGCGCGGGCAGCGCGGCGCCGCCGACCGGCCGTCGCCCTACGAGCAGATGAGCCTGGCGGTTCGAGCCGTCGCTCCGCTTCCCGGCGGCGCCGAGCTGCAGGCGAGCGGCCTCGCCTTTTCCGACGAGCGCGAGCGGGGGACGGCTTTCTCGGATATCCGAACCAAAGGCGCCGATGCCTCGCTTCGGCTGGTCGGGCGGCGCTGGAGCGCACTGGCCTACGTACAGACTCGCGACTTCTACAACAGCTTCGCCAGCGTCAACGCCGCGCGGACGGCGGCGGCCCGCACCTCGGAGCAGTTCAGCGTCCCCGCCACCGGCCTGGGCGCGCGCGTAGAGGCGCGGCCGAAGGCGGGGCCGCGGGTCGAGCTCAGGCTCGGCGGCGACTGGCGGGTGACCGACGGCGAGACCCGCGAGCGCTTCGCCTTCGTCGCGGGGACGGGAACGCGCGGCCGGTTGGCCGGGGGGCGGACCCAGACGCTCGGCGGCTTCGCCGAGGCGGCGTGGACGGCGCAAGCCGTGACCCTCACCGCCGGCGGACGGATCGACCGCTGGAGCATCTCCAACGGGCGCCTGCACGAACGGGTGCTCGCGACCGGGGCGGTGCTCACCGATACCGCCTTCCGCGACCGCTCGGGATGGGAGCCGACCGGGCGGGCGGGGATAGCCTGGCGGGCCGGCGACGGGCTCACTGTGCGCGGCGCGTCCTATCTCGGCTGGCGGCTCCCGACCCTGAACGAGCTTTACCGGCCCTTCCGGGTCGGCGCCGACGCGACCGCCGCCAACTCCGAGCTCGCCCCCGAGCGGCTGCGCGGAATCGAGGCGGGGATGGACTGGCGGCCGGCGCCGAGGGCGCGGATCGGCTTCACCGCCTTCGCCAACCGGCTCGAAGGCGCAATCGCCAACGTCACTCTAGGGAGGGGACCCGGCACCTTCCCGGGCGTCGGCTTCGTCGCCGCGGGCGGGAACTATCGGCAGCGGGGCAATCTCGACTCGATCGAGGCGAAGGGCGTCGAGCTCGACGCGCGTTACGCGTTCGGCGCCTGGACGCTCTCGGGCGGCTGGTCCTGGGTCGATTCGGAAGTGAGGGCGAGCGGTGAGGCGCTGGCGCTGGACGGGCTCAGGCCGGCGCAGACGCCGCGGCACAGCCTGTCCTCGACCCTCGGCTGGGCCGGCGGCGGCGCCCGGGCCTCAGTCACCGCCCGTTACGGCGGCGCGCAATATGAGGACGATCTCAACCGGCAGAGCCTGCCGGGGGCGTTCACGCTCGACGCGGCCGGCCTGATCCCGATCGGCCGCTCGATCGCGCTCGAGGCCCGGGCGGAGAATGTCACCCACGCGCGCGTCCTCGCCGGGATCAGCGGCGACGGCATCGCCGAGAGGGCCACTCCGCGCACCCTCTGGATCGGCCTGCGATTCGGCCGCTTGCGGTAGCGGGACCGGCGGTATAGGTTGCGTGTTGAAACTTAAAAGGGAGTCGGTCATGATCGTCTACGGAGCGTCGCTGTCGCCGTTCGTGCGCAAGGTTCTCGCCTATGGCGCGGAGAAGGGGCTCGAGCTCGAGCACAAGCCGATCGGCCTCGGCTCCGACGATCCCGACTTCCTCGCCTCGAGCCCGTTCCGCAAGATACCGGGCTTCAGCGACGGCGACTTCGCCATCTCCGACTCGTCCGCTATCATCCATTATCTCGAAGCCAAATATCCGGAGCCGGCACTGATTCCGGCCGAGCCGGAAGCCCGCGCCCGGACGATCTGGTTCGACGAGTTCGCCGACACCATCCTGTGCGCCTGCGGAGCGAAGATGTTCTTCAACCGGATCGTCGCTCCGCGCTTCCTCGGCCGCGAGGGCGACCTGGAGACGGCCGACAAGGCCGAGAGGGAGGAGCTTCCGCCGATCCTCGATTATCTGGAGCGGACGATCCCGGAGAGCGGCT
>DATHBY010000330.1:0-5470 GCA_035295885.1 Allosphingosinicella sp. | reverse complement strand
GGGACGAGCCTCAGCTCGACCTCGACAGCGGCCTCGCCGACCGGCTTTGCGCCGCTCGCGACAGCGCGGAGGCGGCCCGCGGCGCCGACCAGCGCAGCCGCGCCGCCTTGTACCGGGCCCTCGGCCTCGCTTACGATTTCGCCCTTGCCGCCGAAGCGGATTCCGACGGCTATGCCGAGCTGCTCGAGGATGCCGGTCTCAAGGCCCAGGCTCGCGCGCCGATGACTCCTGTCGTCAAGCTCGTCTTCGGAAGCGAATATGACAAAGCGCGGCTCACCGAGTTCGCCGCGGCCCTGAGCTGGGCGCGCCGCCAGGAGCTTCCCTCCGGCGCCCTTCGCGAGCGGCTCGAGAGCGAGGGCCTGAAAGCCCTCGTCCAGGCCGAGCGCCGGGCCCGCCGCCCCGAACCCAGGCCGGATACGGGCGAGGCGGCCCGCGAGGCGCTGCGCGCCGTCCGCCCCGTCGGCCATGTCGACATTCCCGGAAAAGCGGAGTTCGTCCTCCTCATCGCCCGCCGCGACGAGGTCGGCGGCCTCGCGGTGCTCGCACCCGTCATGGACGAGGCGATGCTGGAGCGCGCGATCAGGAAGGCTGCTGC
Organism: Allosphingosinicella sp.; assembly: GCA_035295885.1. Classification (GTDB taxonomy): domain Bacteria; phylum Pseudomonadota; class Alphaproteobacteria; order Sphingomonadales; family Sphingomonadaceae; genus Allosphingosinicella. The sequence continues at coordinate 4,875 of DATHBY010000330.1, read as the reverse complement.
CTGATTTATCCTCCCCATCGAAGATGGGGAGGGGACCACCCCAAGGGTGGTGGAGGGGTAGGTGGCGCAGGTTCCGCCGTTCCGCGCTCAATCCTCGAAGACCGGTCGTATCGAAGGACCGCCTTCCGCTAAACCGCCTCCAAAGCCTGGTCGAAGTCGGCGATGAGGTCGTCCGGATCCTCGACGCCGATCGAGATCCGCACCAGATTGTCGGTGATGCCGAGCGCCTGCTTGCGTTCGTCGGGCACGGAGAGGTGAGTCATCGCGGCGGGCGCGCTCGCCAAGGTCTCGGTGCCGCCGAGGCTGACCGCGAGGTGAGCGATCCTGAGGGAATCGAGGAACGCGAAGGCCTCGCGCTCGCCGCCCTTGAGATAGAGCGAGAAGGTCGAGCCGGCGCCGGTGCAGTGGCGGCGGTAGATATCGGCCTGGCGGGCGTCGCCGCCATCCTCGAGGAAGCCGAGGTAGCCGACGCTCTCCACCTTGGGATGGTCGCGTAGGAATTCGCAGACCTTGGCGGCATTCTCCCCTGCCCGGCTCATCCGCAGCTCCAGCGTCTCGAGGCTGCGAAGCAGCATCCAGGCCGTGTTGGGATCGGTGATGGTGCCGATCGTGTTGCGGAGCATCCGGATCGTGTTGATCAGCTCCTTCGAGCCGGTGATTCCGCCGGCGACGAGATCGCTGTGGCCGCCGGCATATTTGGTGAGGGAGTAGACCGACAGGTCGGCGCCCTGGCGGAGCGGCTGCGCCCAGAGCGGTCCGAGAAAGGTGTTGTCGATGGCGATGGGCGGTCGCTCGGAATCGCCAAAAATCGCCAGTCGGGCGGCGGCAACCGCCTCCACGTCGACCAGAGCGTTGGTCGGATTGGCCGGGCTCTCGAGGTAGATGAGGGAGACGCGCCCCATCGCCTTGGCGCGCTCCAGGACCGATTCGATCTCCTCGCGGGTCGCCCCGGCCGGGAAGTCGAGCCATTTGACGCCGAAGCGGCCGAGAATCCGGGCGATGAGGGTCTCGGTCGCGGCGTAGAGCGGCCCGGAATGGACGATGACGTCGCCGGGCTGGACGAAGGCGAGCAGCAAGGTCGCGATCGCCGACATCCCGGAGGAGAAGGTCAGGGCGTCCTCGGCATCCTCCCACAGGCTCAGCCGGTCCTCGAGTATCTCCTGATTGGGGCCGTTGAAGCGCGAATAGACCAGGCCCTCGGCTCCGCCCGGGCGCTTGCCGGTGACGCCCTCGAAGAAGCGCTTCCCGGCGGCGGCGGTCTCGAAGACGAAGGTCGAGGTGAGGAAGATGGGCGGCTTCAAAGAGCCTTCTGAGAGGGTCGGATCGTAGCCGTAGCCCATCATCAGCGTGGAGGGCCTCAGTCGGCGGCCGCCGATTTCGATAGCGCTCGCCTTGGGGCGCCGCCGCGGAGTCGCGCCGGTGATGTCGTTTTCGTCCTGCATGTCATTGCCTCCTATCAGCCTGCCGCGTCGCTGCGGGGAGACCGAGCCTGCCGGAGGTCAGGCTCACCGGCCGCGCCTTTCGCGCGGCCCCGGGGGGTGAGGTCGCTTGCCCGGACGCTCCCTAACCGAGGATCGCCGCGATCGTCCAGACAATCCCGATCATGATCGGCACTCCGGCGAGGTCGAGGAGGAAGCCGGCCTTCAGCATTCTCGGCAAGGCGATGTGGCCGGTCGCCCAGGCGATGGCGTTGGGGCCGGTGCCCGACGGGAGCATGAAGCCCCAGCTCGACGCGAAGGCCGCGGGCAAGGCGAGCAGGACCGGATCGATTCCGGTGGCGGCGATGACCCCGGCGACGACCGGGATGGCCGCGCTGGCGGTGGCGACGTTGGAGGCGAATTCGGTGAGGACGATGACGATCGCGACCAGCACCGCGGCAATGATCAGCGGGTGGACCGAGCGAAGCGGCTGAAGCGCCACTCCCATCCACTCGGCCAGGCCGGAAGCGCCGATGCCGGCGGCCAGCGCGAGGCCGCCGCCGAACATCATGATCACTCCCCAGGGCGCCCGGTTCGCCTCCTCCCAGTTGAGGATGGCGCGGCCCGTCCCGTCCGGGATGACGAAGAGGAGCAATGCGCCGACCACGGCGACGGTGCCGTCGGTGAGCGAATCCTTGGGGAAATAGGGGGCGACGAAGGGGAGCGCGATCCAGGCCGCCACGACCGCGGCGACCAGCGGGACCAGCCTTTTCTCGGCCGTCGACCAGGGGCAGGCCTCGCCGATTCCGGCGCGGGCGGCGGCGGGATCGAAGTCGGTGGGGGAGACCCGCTGCACCCTCATCAGGATCGCCCAGCACAAAGGCACGCAGACCAGGACGAGGGGGATTCCGTAGAGCGCCCAGGTCAGGAAATCGATCCGGTAGCCGGTCGCCTTGTCGATGATTCCGGCGGCGATGGCGTTGGTCGGCGAGCCGACCAGGGTGCCGAAGCCGCCGATCGTTGCGGCGAAGGCGATGCCCATGACCAGCGCCCCGGCGAAGCCGGCGGTGTGGCCCGGCTCGACCCTGGCGGCGCCAAGCACGGCAAGGCCGATCGGGATCATGATGAGGGTGGTGGCGGTGTTGGAGACGATCATGCTGAGGAGAGCGGTGGCGGCCATGAAGGCGAAGAGCATCTGCGCCGGCCCGCCCCCGCCGCGCGAGACGATGGCCAGAGCGAGCCGGCGGTGGAGCCCGGTCCGCTCGATGGCGAGGGCGACGATGGCGCCGCCGAGGACGAGGAACAGGATCGGCGAATAATAGGCCGCGGCCGATTCGGTCGCGGTCATGATCCCAAGCAACGGGAAAGCGAGGAACGGGATGAGGGCGGTGGCGGTGAGCGGCAGCGCCTCAGTCATCCACCACGCGGCCATCAGCACGATGATCGCCGTCGTCCGCCATGCGGCCGGCGACATGCCCGCGGGCGCGGGCAGAAGCAGCAAGATGATGAAGGCGGCGAGCCCGCCCCAAAGTCCGAAACGCGCGGCCATCCGCCCCCCTTTTTTCCGAAGACTGATGCCAGAGCGGGGGCCGGGCTGCTAGGGGTTGCCTCACCCGTCCAGCCGGAGTCGCCCGCTTGCGCAGACGCACCTTCCTCGCCGCCCTTCCCGCAGCCGCAGCTTCCGCCGCCCTAGCCCGCTCCGCCGCGGCGCAGGAGCCGCTCAGCCCCGCTCTTCCGGGGACTCAGCATTATCCGGACGTCGAGGCGGGCGACCGTCCGGTCGGCGCCAGCTTCGGTACCCGCTCCGAAGTCTTCGGGAGGAACGGCGCCGCCGCCTCCTCCCACCCGCTCGGCACTCTCGCCGGGATCGAGATACTGAAGAAAGGCGGCTCGGCGGTCGATGCGGCGATCGCGATCAACGCGGCCCTCGGCTTTCTCGAGCCGACCGCCAACGGCATCGGCGGCGATCTCTACGCTTTGCTCTGGGACCCGAAGGCCGCGAGGGTGGTCGGCATCGCCGGCTCCGGCCGAAGCCCGCGCGGCCTCAGCCTGGAGACGGTGCGGTCGCGGGCGCCGAACGGAGTCCTCCCCAATTACGGGGCGGTGACGGTGACGGTGCCGGGGACGGTCGACGCCTGGTGGCGCCTCCACCAGCGCTACGGGCGCCTCAAATGGCGGGAGCTGTTCGAGCCGGCCATCGCCTATGCCGAAGGCGGAGTGCCGCTCTCGCCGGTCGTCGCCTATTACATGAACCGGGCGATGGCCAATTACGCGCGGCCAGGCATGGGCATCGAGGAGATCGAGAACGCCCGGCGGACCTACGCGTCCGGCGACCGGGCCCGCGCCGGCGAGATCTTCCGCAATCCCGACCTCGCCCGCACCTACCGCGCCATCGCGGCGGGCGGACGCGACTCCTTCTACGAGGGCGGGATCGCCCGGACCATCGAGGCCTATTTCAGGCGCATCGGCGGGTGGCTGACCCGCGCCGACCTCGCCGCGCACCAAAGCGAGTGGAGCGAGCCGGTCGCGACCAGCTATCGCGGAGTCGCAGTCCATGCGATCGGCGCCAACACGCAGGGCATCGCGACCCTGCAGATGCTCAACATGCTCGAGACGTTCGACATGAAGGGCGCGGGCTTCCAGACGCCGCTCTCGATCCACCTCCAGGCGGAGGCCAAGCGCCTCGCCTACGAGGACCGGGCCCGCTACTATGGCGACCCGGAATTCTCCCGGATCCCGACCGAATGGCTCGTCTCCAAGGAATATGCGGCGGAGCGGGCGAAGCTGATCCGCCCCGACCGGATCAATGCCGCCGTTCGGCCGGGCGAGGCGCCTTCGCGCGGCGACACCACCTATTTCAGCGTCGCCGACCGCTGGGGGATGATGGTCTCGCTGATCCAGTCGAACTTCCGCGGCATGGGCTCCGGGCTCGTCGCCGACGGGCTCGGCTTCATGTTCCACGACCGCGGGCAGCTCTTCACCCTCCAGGAAGGCCATCCCAACGCCTATGCGCCCGGCAAGCGGCCGTTCCAGACGATCATCCCCGGCTTCGCCACTCGCGACGGAAAGCCCTGGCTCTCTTTCGGAGTGATGGGCGGCGACATGCAGCCGCAGGGCCAGACTCAGGTGATCCTCAACCGGGTCGATTACGGCCTCGACTCGCAGGCCGCGGGCGACAGCCCCCGCTGGCACCACGAAGGCTCTTCCGAAGCGATGGGGGAGGACGACAAGTCGGTCGGCGGCACCGGCCTCCTCAGGCTCGAGACCGGAGTTCCCGACCGGACCAAGCTCGCTCTCGCCCACATGGGCTGGCGGCTCGGGCCCTCCGACGGCGGCTTCGGGCGCTATTCGTGCGTCGAGCGGCGCGAGAGCGGCGGAGAGCTCGTCTACGGCGCCTCCTCCGACGTCCGGGCCGACGGCATCGGCCTCGCTTACTGAAGGGCGATCAGCGCGATCT
>DATHBY010000329.1:0-3033 GCA_035295885.1 Allosphingosinicella sp. | reverse complement strand
CTCCTAGTTCAGGCCGTAGGGCGCCCAGAGCTTCACCCGGGCCGTGTCGGCCTTGGCGAGAACTTCGGTGCCGCGGTTCTGGCGGATGTACTTGGCGTTGTGGCTGATCAGCCGGTGGCGCTTGCCGGCGACGCCGTGCTTCACCTTACCCGTAGCCGTGAGCTTGAAGCGTTTTTTGACGCCGCTCTTGGTCTTCAGTTTGGGCATTTTCGTCTCCTTGGCCACCGCAGGGGCGGACGATTGGGAACAGCCACGGCAGCCCTTGTGAGCCGGGCGGTTCGATTCTTCCAAAGCTGGAAAGAAGGCGCGCCTATAGAGTGGGAGGGCGTGCAAGGCAAGGGCCGCGGCGCCGCTACCAGGGGACGGAATCGCCGCGATAGTCGACGAACGCTCCGGAGGCGCTTCGGGGAAGGCCGGCGATCACCCGCCGCATCCCGGCCACGCTCTCCTCCACCGGAAGTGGCGCCTGCGGGCCGCCCATGTCCGTCTGAACCCAGCCCGGGTGGAGGAGGACGAGCGTCACCGGGCGATCCCGCCAGCCGAGCGCCAGCGCCCGCCAGGCGGCGTTGAGGGCGGCCTTGGAGGCCCGGTAGCCGATATAGCCACCCGAGCTGTCGGCGATGCTGCCCATCCGGCTGGTGATCGCCGCCATTCGGCCGGCGGCGGCCTCCACGAGCGGCAGCAGGGCCTCGGCGAGAAGGGTCGGGGCGACGGAGTTGACCGCATGCACCTCCTGCCACGCTTCCGCATCCTCGCGGCACCGGATCCACCTGGCTTTCGAGACGCCCGCATCGGCCACGAACAGGTCGAGCGGCTCGCCGCCGAGCCGTTCCGGAAAGGCCGCGAGGGCCGCGAAGTCGCGCATGTCCAGAGCCTCGAGGCGAACGCCGAGCGCGCTGAGCTCGTCCGCTTTCCCCGGTTCGCGGACGGTGGCGACCACTTCCCAGCCGCCGGCGGCATATTGGCGGGCGATTTCCAGGCCGATGCCTCGCGCGGCTCCCGTGACCAGGACCCGCGGCATCAGTCGAACAGGCTCGAAACCGAGGTCTCGTCGGCGATCCGCTTGATCGCCTCGGCGAGCAACGGCGCGATCGGGAGGGCTCGGATCCGGGGGCTGGCGGTCGCCTCCTCGCTGAGCTGGATCGAATCGGTGATGACGAGCTCGCTGAGCCGCGAATTCTCGACTCGGGTGACGGCGGCGCCGGAGAGCACGCCGTGGGTGCAATAAGCGACGACGTCCTCGGCTCCCGCTTCATGGAGCGCCGCGGCGGCGTTGCACAGGGTTCCCGCCGAATCGACGATGTCGTCGATTAGGATGCAGAAGCGGCCCTGGACGTCGCCGATGATGTTCATCACTTCGGATTCGCCGGGCTTCTCGCGGCGCTTGTCGACGATGGCGAGGGGGGCGTTGTTGAGCCGCTTGGCCAGCGCCCGGGCTCGGACGACTCCGCCGACGTCGGGCGAGACGACGGTGATGGCTCGGCCGTTGAAGCGCGCCTTGATGTCCTCCGACATGACCGGCGCTCCGTAGAGATTGTCGGTCGGGATATCGAAGAAGCCCTGGATCTGGCCGGCATGGAGATCGACCGAGAGGACCCTGTTGGCGCCGGCGACGGTGATGAGGTTGGCGACCAGCTTCGCCGAAATGGGCGTTCGCGGGCCGGGCTTCCGGTCCTGCCGGGCATAGCCGAAATAGGGCAGGACGGCGGTGATCCGCTTGGCCGACGCCCGGCGCAGAGCGTCGATGCAGATCAGGAGCTCCATCAGATTGTCGTTCGCGGGATAGGAGGTGGACTGGACGACGAACACGTCCTCGCCGCGGACATTCTCGTGGATTTCGACGAACACCTCTTCATCCGCGAATCGGCGCACGCTCGCCTCGGTCACCGGCATCTCGAGATAGGCGGCGATGCTCTTCACCAGCGGCAGGTTCGAATTGCCGGCCATCAGCTTCATGCGCTCGTCCCTTCCCTGACCCGCCTTCCCATAAGCGGGCGCAGGGGGAAGGCAAGGGGCGTTGCCGGGGGCGCGGCCCTCCCCTAGAGCGCGGCCGATGAGCGTCGTCACCCGCTTCGCCCCGGCGCCCACCGGACGCCTGCATGTCGGCAACATCCGTACCGCCGTGCACAATTGGCTGTGGGCGAGGAAGCATGTTGGCCGCTTCATCCTCCGCCTCGACGACACGGACAGGGAGCGGTCGAGCGAGGCGCATGCGGAGGGCATAAGGGAGGACCTCGCCTGGCTCGGCCTCGAGTATGACGAGGAGCATCGCCAGTCGCTGCGCTTCGACCGCTACGAGGCGGCGTTCGAGCGGCTGCGCGCCGCCGGGCGGGTCTATCCCGCCTACGAGACGGCGCAGGAGCTCGACCTCAAGCGCAGGGTGCAGCTCTCCCGAGGCAAGCCGCCGGTCTACGACCGGGCAGCGCTGCGGCTGGACGAGGCGGAGCGGGCGCGGCTCGAGGGGGAGGGCCGAACGCCCCACTGGCGCTTCCGACTCGATCACGATGCCCCGATCGAGTGGGACGATCTGATCCGCGGCCGCCAGCATTTCGACCCGGCCCTGCTCTCCGATCCGGTGGTGCGGCGCGAGGACGCAAGCTGGCTCTACATGCTGCCGAGCAGCGTCGACGATGCCGAGATGGGCGTGACCCACGTGCTTCGCGGCGAGGATCATGTCACCAACACCGCGCTCCAGATCCAGATGTTCGAGGCGCTCGGGGCGATTCCGCCGGCCTTCGCCCACGAGGCGTTGCTGGTGGGATCGGAGGGCAAGCTGTCCAAACGGCTCGGCTCGCTCGGCGCGGACGCTCTGAAGGAGCAGGGGATCGAGCCGATGGCGCTGGTCGCCAAGCTCGCCCGGCTCGGCACCAGCCTGCCTGTCGAGCCCCTGATCGAGCCGGAGCCCCTGATCGAGACGTTCGACTTCGCCAACTTCGGCCGGGCGCCGGCCCGGTTCGACCTCGACGAGCTCGCCCAGCTCAACGCGCGCATCGTCCACCAGCTGCCGTTCGAGGCGGTCGCCGGGCGGCTGCC
>DATHBY010000328.1:0-1764 GCA_035295885.1 Allosphingosinicella sp. | reverse complement strand
GTTTCGCCATAGCCCTTGAGGAATCGGATCTCGCCATTCTCGACGACTCCGACGGCGAGCCCGCTCATCCGATCCTCGCGCATCACCGCCTGGAGGCGCTGGTCGAGCCGCTTGTAGTCGGCGACGCTGCCGGGCGAGTTCTGGCGCTCCTCGATCGTGGCGAGCTGCTGGTTAGAGATCCCGAGCTCGGGCTGCGCCGGAGCTCCGCCGCCGATGCTGATATGCGTCGCGGCCCAGTAGAGAAGAAGGATGAGGAGACCGGCGAGGGGCAGGTACAAAAACGGCCGCTTCAGCACTACTCTCCCGCCCTGCGCGCGGCCGGACGGCGACGATGCGCCGGGCCGATGCCCCGATCTGATTAGCAGAAGCTGATACGCTGTTCAGGCGGCAGGTAAAGGCTTCAGTCGCGAAAGCGGAACGCTTTGGCCGAGGCCCCGGCTCAGGTCCCCGGGACGAGCTCCAGGCGCACCTGCGCAGTGCCGGAACGGATCATCTGGATCTGGCGGGCCGCGCCCAGCGAGACGTCGATCAGGCGCTTGCCGACGAACGGGCCGCGGTCGTTGACCCGGACGATGACGCTTCGGCCGTTGGCGACGTTGGTCACCCGAAGCTTGGTGCCGAGCGGCAGTGTGCGGTGGGCGGCGGTGAGGCCGTTGGGGTTGAAGCGCTCGCCGCTGGCGGTGCGGTTGCCGGCGAGCTCGACTCCGTAATAGCTGGCCGTGCCCTCGCCGATCGCTTTGTAGATTTTCGCCTCGGCCGCGGCCGGGTCGGAGATCCGAATGCTCTCGTCGAGGGTTCCGACCACGGCGGTCAGGCTTTCGATCCGGTCCCCGGCGGCGAGCTCATCGGCCCGCACGGGTCCGGAGCTGATCAGCCCGACGGCGGCGGTGATGACGGCAAATTGGGTGCCGCGGCGACGCAAGCGCGAAAACAACATAAGCTTTGAAGCCCCTCAGCTTCCGATGGGAGTGGGGCTAACCGGCAATTCCTGACGAGTCCCGATCGTTACGGCGGCGTGAAGCAATTCCGGGACGAATGGAGGAACCTCGACAATCCACCGCCCGCCTGCCACGATTCGCCGGTGCGTGAGAAGGAATTACGGCTGGCCCTGATCTGCTACGGCGGAATCAGCCTCGCCGTTTACATGCACGGAATCACCAAGGAAGTGTGGCGCCTCGCCCGCGCGAGCCGCGCTTTCCACGCCGGCGAGCCGGCGGAACCTGGAATAGAGGCCGTCTACCGCCGCCTGATCGAGTCGATGGCGAGCGAGTGCGATCTCGACGTGCGAGTGCTGGTGGACATACTCGCCGGGGCCAGCGCAGGCGGAATCAACGCCATCTTCCTCGCGGAGGCGATCGCCGGCGGCCGCTCGCTGGAGCCGCTCACCGACCTCTGGCTGGAGACCGCCGACGTCGACCGGCTGATCGATCCGGCGATGGGCCGGATGTCGCGAATCGCCAAGGCGGCCGCGGTGCCGATCGCCTGGGCCTGGTCGTCGCGGCGCGGAGCGCTCGAGCAGACGGTGGAGGCGGAGCATCGCGAGGAGATTCGCTCCAAGCTCGCCAATTTCGTCCGCGCCCGCTGGTTCGCGCCGCCCTTCAGCGGCCCCGGCTTCACTCGCCTGCTTCTGGGCGCCTTCGACGCCATGGCCAGCGGCCCCGAGGGTGCGCCGCTCCTGCCCAGCTACCACCCGCTCGACCTGTTCGTCACCGTCACCGACTTTTACGGCTATGCCGAGCGGCTTCGGCTCAACTCGCCGGCGGA
>DATHBY010000327.1:0-2664 GCA_035295885.1 Allosphingosinicella sp. | reverse complement strand
TCAGGGCGGCGGAAGCGGCGATCATCGCCACCACGTCCGGCTCGTTCTCGCCGTCATAGCTCATCACGTGAGCGATCACGAGGACCTCGTTGTAGAAGCCCTCCGGGAACAGCGGCCGGATCGGCCGGTCGATGAGTCGGCTGGTCAGAGTTTCCTTCTCGGTGGCGCCGCGCTCGCGCTTGAAGAAGCCGCCCGGGATGCGCCCGGCGGCCGAGAATTTTTCCTGATAGTGAACCGTCAGCGGGAAGAAATCCTGCCCCGGCTTGACGTTCTTCGCAGCGGTCACCGCGCAAAGGACGACGGTCTCGCCGAGGGTCGCGAGAACCGCGCCGTCGGCCTGGCGGGCAACCCGGCCCGTTTCGAGAGTGAGCGTCTTACCGCCCCACTCGATGTCCACTTTCTTCATGTCGAACATTCGATTTTTCCTTCAACGCCCGCGGCCGGATGCCGGCGGGGGCCTGTGTGAGCCGATCTTGGCTCGGGAAGAGGAGCGGAATTGCCTCTCTTCCGTTACCCCAGCGAAAGCTGGGGTCCATGCCGGCCCGGTCCTGCAGGAGCTTGGCCGAATGGATCCCGGCCTTCGCCGGGATGACGAAAGGGCGCCCCCAGCGGGGACGCCCTTTGCGTCACTTGCGAAGCCCGAGCTTCGCGATGAGTGCGGTGTAGCGCTCGTGATCTTCCTTGCGGATGTAATCCAGCAGGGAGCGGCGCTTGTTGACCATCATCAGGAGTCAGCGGCGGGAGTGATTGTCCTTCGCGTGAGTCTTGAAATGGGCGGTGAGATTGTTGATCCGCTCGGTGAGGATCGCGACCTGGACCTCGGGGGATCCGGTGTCGCCCTTCTCCCGGGCATTGTCTTCGATAATTTCCTGCTTGCGCTCGGCGGTAACCGACATCGTCATACTCCTTCGTTCAGATGTTGAAGCCGCGCACCACCCGAAGATCACCTTCGGAAAGCTCCACAAGCGCAACCGGAACAGACCCTTCGGTTGCTAGATGAAGCCCTGGCTTTGCGGCGATCCCGGCCAATCTGCGCCCCTCGCGGAGCGCCCTTGCCTGGTCGGGGGTGACGGGTAGAGCCGGGATGTCGTCCAGCCCCGCCGCCAGCGGCAAGAGTGCCTGTTCAAGCTGCCGCGCCTTAGCGAGTTCCCCCATTTTGTCCAGCGAAATCGCGGATTCGAGAGTGAACGGCCCGGCCTTCAGCCGCCTCAGCATGGTGACGTGGCCGACGCTTTCCAAGGCTCGGGCGATGTCGCGGGCGAGGCTTCGGATGTAGGTTCCCTTGGAGACCCGGGCGAGGAGGGTGACTTCGGTCAACCCCGCCCCGTCACCCCGAACTCGTTTCAGGGTCCAGTCCGGAGACCGATGAGCGGGTGGGGAACTGGACCCTGAAACAGGTTCAGGGTGACGAAGCTCGATCGTATGGATCGTCACCCGCCGGCTCTTCAGCTCCACCTCCGCCCCCGCCCGCGCCAGAGCATAAGCCCGCCGTCCCTCCACCTTCAGCGCCGAATAAGCCGGCGGCAGCTGATCGATTTCGCCCGTGAACCGCCCCAGCACCGCCTCCACCCGAGCCGCCGCCGGCCGCACGTCCGACGTGGCCACCACCGCCCCTTCGGCATCCAGCGTATCGGTCTCCTCCCCGAACCGGATCGTGAACTCATAGACCTTGTCCGCGTCCAGCATCCGCCCGGCCAGCTTGGTCGCCTCGCCCAGCGCCACCGGAAGCACGCCGCTCGCCAGAGGATCGAGCGTTCCGCCATGGCCGACCTTCAGCTTCGGATAGCCCCCTTCTCGGAGCGCCCGCTTCACCTTCGAGACGATGGCGGTCGAGCCGGGCCCGACCGGCTTGTCGATCACCAGCCAACCGTGCACGTTCCTCAGCCGCCGACGAGGCTGAGGCGCAGCTGGCGGGCCTCGGCCTCGCCGATCCGCTCCATGAAATGGCGGCGGCACAAGGCCACGTAGCGGTCGTTGCCGCCGATCTCGGTCTGGGCGCCGCTCGCGACCGCCCGCCCCGCCTGGTCGACGCGCAGGTTCATCGTCGCCTTGCGACCGCACTCGCATATCGCCTTCAGCTCGACGAGCTTGTCGGCGAGCGCGAGCAGGGTGGCGCTGCCCTCGAACAGATTTGCCTGGAAGTCGGTGCGAAGGCCGTAGGCGAGGACGGGGATGTCGAGCTCGTCGCAGATCGACGCGAGCTGCATCACCTGCGCTCGGCTGAGGAACTGCGCCTCATCGACCAATATGCAGTGAACCGGCCGTTTCTTCAGCTCCGCCTCCACTTCCCGGCGCAGGTCGGTGGCGGGCTCATAGGCATTGGCCTGGGCGGTGATGCCGATCCGCGAATCGATCACGCCGTAGCCCGAGCGGTCGTGGACGGCGGCGGTCCACAGCATCGGCTCCATGCCACGCTCGCGATAGTTGAACGCCGTCTGGAGGAGGACGGTCGACTTACCCGCGTTCATCGAGGCGTAGTCGAAATAGAGCTTGGCCATGATGCCACTCTAGCGCCTGCGCGGCGGCGGGTCCGAAAGGACTAGGCTCGCCAGCGGGCAGCGCCAGCCTTCGGCGTAGATGACGCTGTTGCGGTCGAGCACGTCCACCGGCGACGCCTGGAAGCCGAGGCGGGTCGCGGTGACGAGGCGGCCGCAGCTTCCCTGG
>DATHBY010000326.1:0-2179 GCA_035295885.1 Allosphingosinicella sp. | reverse complement strand
TGCCGGACTTGATCCGGCATCCACCTTCTTCCTCCACCGGGATTGAGAAAAGGTGGACCCCGGATCAAGTCCGGGGTGACGATTCTGATTCGGCAGGACAAAGTCTAGCGCCTTCGGCGGAAGGGACCGGAGCGCTCCCAGCCGTTCACAGCCAGTATCATGACCGGCTCCCCAGCCGCAAAACACGCCTCAGCGCTTCGATATGGGCATTGCTTCGCGGCGACTTGCGCATCTGCCAATATTGGGTGTGCGAGAAGAACGGCCGGTAATCGTCCTTGGGCGGCCGGCCGTCGGGGCCCGGGCACGTCATCACCTCGATATCGAGAATGCCCGATACGCCCGGCCCCGAGCCGGTCTCGAGCCCGAAGACCTGCCTCAGCGGCCCCGAGATGATGTCGCCCCACAATATCCTCTTGTGCCTCGAATAGAGATTGGACCAGCGCGTGTACGCGAACGGGGCGCCGTGATGCGGGACTCGCGGCGCGCGAGGATTTTCGCCTCTGCCCCGCCCGGCCAGCGGTCCCGGATAGGTATAATGGTGCAGGCCCGTCTTGCGGTCGAATTCCAGCGTCGGCGGGCAGGTTGGGAGGATACGTTGCCGCTTGGCTTCGCCGAGCATGGTCCGGTCGCGCACCATCAGGAACTCGGCATGGGTGAGCGGCGATCCCAGGGTGACGAAGTCGCTGACGATCCAGGGATTGCCGGTCTCGTTGAGCTCCTTCCGAGCGGCGGCCTGCGCCGTCTGGAACTCCTCCGTCCACCTGGCAGGATCCGCCGGCGGCGCGGTGAGCGCATCGCGAATCATCTGCTCGAGCGCGATCCGCGCCTCTTGGGGGAACGGCTCGGCGCCGACGTCGGCGACGGCGTTCACCCGTGCGAAGGCATGGGTGAGGATGTCATAGGCGACGATGGTTCCCAGCGAATGCGCGACGACGACGATGCGATCGTAATCGCGCTTTTCCTCCGGCTGCAGCCGGCCGTCTGCGCCGAAGCCCATTAAGGTCTCGAGCAGCTGGACGCCGTTCTCCCGTATTTCCTGACGGCGCGCGACGTTGCGCGGCTTCGCCTTCACGTAGCGTGCGACGTCGCCGAAATAGTTGACGAGGAAGCCGACCAGCCATGCGAGGATCGCGGTGCCGACGGCCACGGCAATCGCTCCCGGCCACGAGCCCTCCACGCCGTCCCGCGTCGGCCGGAGCGTGAGGAGGAAGGCGGCGCCTCCCCCGAGGGCCAGCAGCCAAAGGATTATCCAGACGGGCAGGACGCCCCGCGGAACATCCCGAACAGGGTTGCGAAGCATCAGCTCGAAAATCCAGGCGCGCACCTGTGCCCAGGTCGTATCGACGATAAGATGGGACCAATAATATTCGTAAAAGTCGGTGCGGCGCCGGTTCACTCCGGTCTCGGTCGTGATCACCCGCAGCTCAAAGCTGCGGTTGCGCGAGTCGGGCTTGCTCCAGGAGGCGTTTCTGACCGCCGGCCGCGGCTTCTGGCCGGTGACCGGATCGGGCTTGTCCTGGTCGACCAGGTTTTCGTCACTGGTCCAGACCGCGTCTACGAAGGAGGTGAGCGTCTCCATCGGGATTTGCTCGCCCATGCCGTGAATTACGACGACCGCCTGCTTCTTCATGACCAATGCCCCCACGGTGTGAAAGGTATCATAGCCGTTACGGCCGCGATTCTGGAGGGGCCATGGAAACTTGAGTCCCGAGCTCGCGCAGCCTAGTCGAGCCGCGGTTAATCCCGGAGACTTGAATGACCGACAGCAAGTTCCAATTCTCGGTCGCGCCCGAGAAGCTCTGGCAGGCGATCAATCCCTGGACATTCATGAACCAGGGCGCGCAGTTCGGGCTGGTCAACGTCAATCTCGGCCAGACGCCGAGACCCGACATCGAGCAGAAGGTGCTCGACGAGGTCGGAAGCTACGGCCGCCAGCTGGGGCGGATCGGCGACGCGCTCGAGGTGCTGATCGACCATGTGGCGCTGGACGGGCTCAACCGGGAGGAGGCCGACGCGCTCGCCATCCTCAAGGGCCAGCTCGCCGGGATCCGCAAGATCAAGCAGCGCGAACGCGCCGGCGACCCGGCTGACTGAGATACCGGAGACGAAGATGAAGGCGACGATCTGGCACAACCCCAATTGCGGCACCTCGCGCAAGACGCTCGACATCTTGCGGGAG
>DATHBY010000325.1:0-1974 GCA_035295885.1 Allosphingosinicella sp. | reverse complement strand
GGCTCCGACGCCCGGCGGATGGTCCATGACGGCGACGCGCTCGTCGCCGAATATGACCACGCCGGCAACATGATCCACCGCTACGTCCACGGCAGCGATCCCGGCGCCGACGATCCTTTGCTCTGGTACGAGAATTTCGTCGCCGGCTGGCGCCGGGCCCTCGTCGCCGACCACCAGGGCTCGATCGTCGCCGTCGCCGACATGAACGGCAACCCGCTCAGGATCAACGCCTATGACGAATATGGAATCCCCAATGCGGGCAACCAGGGGCGGTTCCAGTATACGGGCCAGGCGTGGATCCCCGAGCTCGGCATGTATTACTACAAGGCCCGAATCTACTCGCCGACGCTCGGGCGGTTCCTGCAGGTGGATCCGATCGGATATGACGATCAGATCAATCTCTACGCTTATGTGGGTAATGATCCGGTCAACGGCACAGACCCGACAGGTATGGTGCGATGTGAGGGCCACGCGCGTTGCCCCGAGGTTCATGCGGCAGCGGCGGAGGCTAGAACTAAGGCGTACGGGGCGAGCTCAGATCTCCGGGCTCTGGCCGGGGCGGTCAAGAGCGGCTCAGCATTGTCCGGCGCACAGCAGACAATAGTTGGCGCATTCGAAAAGAAGTTTGGCGCCGCTACTCACGCGTCGTTAATTCGAGTAGCCAAGGCCATAGAGGCTATCGGAAACAAGATCGGGGAGGAAGGGAGCGGCGTCCGCGTGTCAATCAAGGACACCCCTAATGGTGTTGCCAGAGCCGATGCAGAACTCAACGGAAGTAAAGTGAATATCTATCCAGCCTTTTTTGCAAACGACCCGTCGCTGTCGCGGGCAGGGACGATTTTTCACGAGGTCGGACATTCGACCGGCATCGACGATTTGGCAATGCCCGCCCATTCTCCGGCCTGGATGGGCCGCAGGGATAATTTGAACGTGCGGCGAGGTTACGGGGTCGCCGCTACCGAATGGTTCGCTGCGCATCAGCCGGGGGATGCTTTTCGGAACAACTCCAATTACCACTGCTACGTATTCGGCGTGCTGTGTGGAAATCCATTTCCAAGACCAGGAGGTCCGTGAACGATGCGGGCGCATTTTCTTCTTTGCGGGATAGCGACGGCGGCCTGCACGACGCCTCAGCCCGTTCAGCCTGCCGCAAGCGGGGACCTTGCCCTTTCGCTGGCACGGGCGAGCAGCGAGGCCGGCCCGGGCCTCGTGGTGGCCATGACCAACCGCTCACAAGCGGACGTCTGTATCCGCGCGGAGCTCCTGAAGAACCCTTATAGCTATGAAATGCACATTCGCCTCAAAGACGCGAGAGGACGGGCTGTGCCGTTGAAAAGATCTGGCTACCTTAACGAACTTATCATGGACCCCGTGCGGATCGCGCCGGGGGCAAGCGTTGAGGGACGTTACTTGCTGGGCTGGCGTTTCAAGCTGCCTAGCAGCGGGAAGGCTCTCCCGGAGGGCATAAGCGCCCGAGCCACGCTTCGTTATGATGCCTGTGACGGTTCCTTGTCGCAGCAGGCCACCAGCGCCTGGCAGCGAATTTGACCCCTAGAACTGGAACAGTAACACTTTTCAAGCAGCCCCACTCAGACGGCAAGAACAAGGTTCGTGACGAAGCCAGCGACCGGCGACGAGGAGCTGTTCATCAACCGGATATCGGCGGCCTCGCGGCGCTGCTGAAGGCGATCGAGGCGGCGATGGTGGAGGGGCGTGGGCACCTCGCTCTGCGCAGCGGGGCGGGAATGACCGTTACCAGCGCGCTCGAGCCTGGCCAGCGGCGGCACCGCGAGCAGCTACGGCTACGATCCGGCCGGGCGGCTTCAGAGCCTGGCCCACAACCTCGCCGGAACCGGCGCCGACCAGAGTTTCGGCTTCGCCTACAACCGGGCCGGCCAGATCGTCGGGCGAAGCGGCACCAACGACAGCTACGCCTGGACCGGGCCCCATTCGGTCAACCGGCCTTATTCGGTC